>JAYVKA010000167.1:0-5137 GCA_043768885.1 Planctomycetota bacterium | reverse complement strand
AAAGCCCACGGTGCAGCGGACGCAAAGAAACACGTTGGACCCGAGCCTGAAGCGGCCAGTATTGAGCAGCAGGGATTCGGCTGGAAAAACAGTTTTGGTACTGGCAAAGGTGCCGACACGATCACGAGCGGACTGGAAGGTGCATGGAGTACAACGCCAACCAGGTGGTCCAACAGCTATTTTGACAATCTGTTCGGTTACGACTGGGACCTGACGAAGAGCCCGGCCGGTGCGTACCAGTGGGTACCGACTGATCCCAAGGCAAAAAACCTCGTGCCCGACGCGCATGATCCGGAGAAGACTCACGCTCCGATCATGTTCACCACGGACCTGGCACTGAGAATGGATCCGATCTACGGGCCGATTTCCAAACGGTTTCACGAAAATCCAAAAGAGTTCAAGGAAGCATTTGCCAAAGCGTGGTACAAACTGACTCATCGCGACATGGGTCCTGTCGCCCGGTGCCTGGGCCCGGAAGTCGCCGAACCGCAGTTGTGGCAAGACCCTGTTCCCGCAGTCGATCACGAGTTGATTGGCGAGAAGGAAATTGCGGACCTCAGGAAAAAAATCCTCGATTCGGGTTTGTCCGTTTCGCAGTTGGTTTCGACAGCGTGGGCATCGGCTTCGACATTCCGAGGCAGCGACAAACGTGGCGGAGCCAACGGAGCCCGCATTCGTCTGGCACCGCAAAAAGATTGGGCCGTGAACCAGCCGGCCGAACTTGCGAAAGTGCTGAAGTCGCTTGAGAAAGTCCAACAGGATTTCAACGGCACCTTGACCGATGGCAAAAAAGTATCGCTGGCCGACGTGATCGTGCTGGGCGGCTGTGTCGGCGTTGAAGCGGCTGCGAAGAAAGCCGGCCATGATGTGAAGGTTCCGTTTTCGCCCGGTCGAACCGACACGACTGACAAGATGACCGACGCGGATTCTTTTGCCGTGCTGGAGCCCAAGGCCGACGGTTTCCGAAACTACCTGGGTCAAAGCAATGGCCACCCGGCATCTGAGTTGATGGTCGATCGGGCCCAGTTGCTGAACCTTACCGCTCCTGAAATGACGGTGCTGGTAGGCGGAATGCGTGTCCTGAATGCAAACGCCGGGAAATCCCAGGCGGGTGTATTTACCAAACAACCGGAGACGCTGACCAACGATTTCTTTGTCAACCTGTTGGACATGAATACCCAGTGGCAGAAGTCTTCCAAAGTCGAGGGCGTTTTTGAGGGACTGGACACCAAGAGTGGCAGGGTCAACTGGACTGGCACCGAAGTCGATCTGGTTTTCGGATCGAACTCACAACTCCGGGCCATTTCGGAAGTTTACGCAAGCAGCGACTCGAAACAAAAATTCGTCAATGATTTTGTGGCGGCCTGGAACAAGGTGATGAACGCGGACCGTTTTGATCTCGATCGTCCAGCCCAAAGTGGTACAAAACCGGTCGCGGTCGGTCAGCGGTAAGCGTTCGGCAAGGTCTGTCGATCGCCGTTTCCACTCACTGCCACACTCGGCAATGAAACAGGGCCCGGAGGCTGGATGCTTCTGGGCCTTGTTTATCCAAACATCATCGACCGCTTGCCATTTTTTTCAGCAGACTGAATGAAAGGAATAACTTCATCGGGTGTCCCGGAATTTCCTGAAAGTCACACTTCGCGTAAAACGAATTTGCATTCTCCGTGACGCAATCCAGCACTACTGCCACAACGGAAAAGTCTTGCTGGCACCGTGGAAACCGCATGTCGTGGATTGTGGACGCCATCGAACGGGCTGCGCAAAACATTCACGGCGTTCCGCTGCGAGTGTCGATTGATTCTCATCGACGTTCGATACCCGAGGTTGCTGAACTTGTCTCAAGATTGACGAAACGCTAAACAGGCTTCGAGAATCGTTCAGAACCCGCGCGACGAGTGCAATGAAAATCTGGTTCATTTCCGACACCCATACCCGACACGCGGACCTTCGCATTCCGGATGCAGACGTTGTGATCCATTGCGGAGATGAGGCGAACATTCGCAAGCCCGAGTTGAACGAACGGGAATCGCGTTCGTTCTTTGAGTGGTTCACCTCGCTGGAGATTGCCACGAAAATCTTTGTCCCCGGCAATCATTCGACTGCCATTGAAGAAGGACTGGTCAAGCCGGACGATTATTCGTCGGTTCACTTTCTGGTTCAAGAAGCCATGACACTTGGTGACTTGAACATTTTTGGTTCGCCCTACACGCCAATATTTTTTGCCTGGGCGTACAACAAGTTGCGAGCGGATCTCGATGCAATCTGGGCGAAGATTCCCAGTGAGACCGACATTCTGATCACCCACGGTCCGCCCAAGGGAATTCTGGACGTCACCGGCGACTGGCGGACGAAAGAGCCGGTTCATATCGGTTCAAAATCGCTAACGCGGCATGTGGAGAGCCGGATCAAGCCTCGAATCCACGCGTTCGGGCATTTACACGACGAGACCGGCATCCGAAACTTCGGCACGATCACTCGGGGCGAAACGCAGTTTATCAACTGCTCATGCGTGAACCTGAAGGGACAACTGGTTAATCATGGTCTGGTGGTCGAGGTTTCCAGTTGAAACAACGGACGAGTTGTTCTTGCTCACCAAAAGTCAGTTCAGTGAATTTTGTGACCACAAGCATTGGTGGGTATGGCGTGAATCAAACCTGTTGCTCGAAGGATTGGGTTACGACGTCAGTGGCCGGGATAACGGACACTTTTGATAGCCAAATTGAAGCGGTACTCGCCGTGCTGGCTTGAGCCCGAAATTGCGTGGGAAAATTCCGGTACGCCAAGGGAATGAAGAACGCAAACCGGCTGATACCAAACTGTACCTGGGTACACTTTGGGTTGGAGTACCCCCAGCAGGGCTCGAACCTGCAACATCCGCTTTAGAAGAGCGGTGCTCTATCCAGTTGAGCTATGGGGGCTTACGTCATTTTTAGCGGTCAAAGTTTAAGGTTTGATTCCAAAAAATCCAGAGACAGTGCAGATGATTAGAAGTCAATTGCTCTATCCAGCTGAGCTACGAGGGCATTTTTTTTGGTTGTGATCGACCTGTTGGATTCAGGACAGCCGCACATTCTATCAGTTCACTGATTTGGCTGGTACCTTTGGATTTGATCGGAATGGCGCGGTTTTCCTGATTCGATAGACTGGTTTTTTTGCGTGGGGGCGTTGGTGAATATTGTTGTGTTGACAGGGGCAGGTGTTTCGGCTGAGTCGGGGTTGCCTACTTTTCCGGGTGAAGGCGGATTGTGGAAAGGGCATGATGCGACGGAGCTGGCCCGGCCTGAAGCGTTTGCAAAAAATCCCGCGCTGGTACAAGAGTTCTACAACTTCCGTCGGCGAATGCTGATGGACCCGAAGATCCAACCCAACGCTGCACATCAGGCACTGGCTTCGCTCGAATCGCGCTGGACGGAACGGGGTTTGTTTACGCTGGTGACGCAGAATGTTGACAACCTGCACGAGCGGGCGGGAATGCTGATCGCTGTGGGCGCGATCGTCATGCTTTTGAAATGGCCCAGGGCACCTGGCCGTTTGTGGCTGATTATCGGATTCGCAGCATTGCTGGCTTCCAACTCGTTGTACATCAACAGCCTGGTGATTTTCAGACTCGCTCCCCAATTCTCTTCGCCGTACCGCCGGTCATCCTCGTCACGAGCTTTATTTTTGGTCCAGAGTAACAAGCCAGTTCAAATCGCAATCTGCTAGCAACCGGATTGAGTTGAACCAGGTGGAAAAATGAGAAGGCGTGGCAAGCCCTGCCGGACGTGCGGACAAGGCGGAAGTAAAACACCGTCCCGATGCCGAAGAAGATTAGGGTCAAGGCTGGCGACGACTTCCAAAAACGGCTGACTCGTCCAGTGTTGATTTTGAAACTGGCCAAGACGGGGTCTTGGGGTCTATGCTTCGGCTGGAAGCCAAAGCCACGATTTGGAAACCTGTTTTGCATTTCTGAATGCAGTCGAATCAATTTTTTTTGGAATCCCATGCAGCAATACGCCCAGCAGATTGAAAAGGTCCGGCAAATCGCAGTTGCCCATGTCGCGCGATGTGGCGGCGATTCGGAAGAACTGAAGCAGTCGTTTCTGTTCACTGGTGACCATTTTGTCGGCGTGCATTTCCGGGCTGCGGGTGCGGAAGCCAAATGGCTGTTCGGCAACCAGCTAGTGGAACTCATACGCGTCGGAAAAGTGATTGCGAGAATTCCGTTTGAAGAGCCAGTTGCGGAGCAGGTCGCAAGGCGCGCGGCGTAAATGTTGATTGCATTTTCGAAAGACGAATAATGGTAGTGGATCTTGCCAAAGATCCAGCCGACCGCAAATCTCGCCATCGCTTGAGCGCCGAAGGATCTTCAGCAAGATCCACTACACCCAGGCCCACGATCAGGGGTGTAGCAGAATTTTTCCGGCGAGCGCGCCATCCAGACCGATCGTGGCACTTTCCTGAAGCTGATGGGCCCTTGCAGTTTCTGCCAGTGGAAGTCGTATGGCAATCTGCGGCCGAATTTTTTTTTCGCCCAGCCACCGGTTCAAATCCATCGCGGCGGCCCGCATTTCTTCGGGAGACATCTTGAGCATAATGATGCCGTGCATGCTGCACTGTTTGACATAGAACGGGCCGACAGGGAAAGGTGGTTGGGCTTCCCGTCCCGCCATCAAAACAATCTGCCCCCCTTCAGCAAGGGCTGGAACGAGCGTTTGGAAATCCGGTTCGCGGGTCGTATCCCATGCAACATCGACGCCATCTGTCGCGATTCTTTTCAGCTCTGACGCTGTGTCTTTTGTCCGGTAGTTGAAAGCATCAGCCGCACCCAATTCGAGGGCAGTCGTTACTTTTTGATCGCTCCCGGCCGATGCAATCACGCGTGCACCCAAGGCAAGGGCCATCTGAATCACCATTGTTCCGACGGCCCCGCCAGCACCCCGAACAAACAGCGATTGCCCCGCGCGAATTCCAATTTTCTGCACCAGCCCCAGATGCGCCGTGATCCCGACCAGCGCGGCAGCGGCTGCATCATCGAATTCAACTTCGTCGGGCAACGGGTACAGCCACTTTTGCTGAACGGCACACAGTTCGGCGCAAGTCCCCAGCCGGTTGCCAAAACCCTGGTTGGTGGCCCACACGCGGTCGCCCTTTT
>JAYVKA010000166.1:0-5682 GCA_043768885.1 Planctomycetota bacterium | reverse complement strand
CAGGTGCCGGATGCAAAATCAGGTTGGCGTCCGGTTTGATGCTGGCCAGCGAATTCAGCACGGACCGCAGAGCAGTTGTATCGACCAGCGGTTGGTCATTCACGGTCCACGACGGACTGGTTCCATCCCAGCCGATCTTTACCAGCACGCGGTCAAAGTCGTCATCGGGTTTGGGTGTGGTGTCGGTCGTTTCCGTATTTCCTGCTGCCTGGGAGCTGAGCGTGCCCGGCAGCATCTGCTCAATCAGCCGAAAGCTGGCGGTGCATACAAAAAACACCAACAGCAAAAACACCACGTCAATCATTGGCGTCATCGCGGAATCGAGCGACGCGCCGTCACCATTCGGTTGGCGGGTTCGATATCGAATCATCGCGGCGGATCCTCTCGATAAACCGCCCAGGTCAGGTTCCAAACTCCGGCCTTGGTGCAGGCGAGCATGACTGGTTCGACAGCAGAGTAGGCGAGAGCCCGCCCAGCCCGGACGCGAATCTCCAGATCGTCCCCCTGTTCGGATTTCAGTGCAGCCAGTCGCTGGGGAAGAGCGGTCGCCGTAATCAAGCGTCCTGTCATCCACAGGCTGCCGTCGTCCTGCACGCTGATCGTGATTCGTGGTGTTGTCATGTCGGCGTCTTCTTCGCCACTTTCTGCAACCGGCAACGCCAGTTCGATCTGGTTTTCCTGGCGGACAAGGTGACTGCTGACCAAAAAGAAAATGACCAGCAGAAACACCACATCAATCATGGGCGTCATGTTGATACTGGCCCGGCGATGGGATGGAGCGCGTGGCACTTTCATGTGGACTCACCCCGTTTGCGGGCCCGTTTTCGCAGCGGAGTAAAGACCTGCCCGGCGGCAAACGCCGCTTCCGCAACGAACTGGTCAATCCGGTTCCGGAAAATCGCATATGAGGCGATCGAAGGAATCGCGATCAGCAAACCACCGACCGTCGTTACGAGAGCCGAATAAATTCCCTGGGCCAACTGTGGCGCACTGGCCATGCCCTGGGTCGCAGCGACTTCGCGAAAAGCCATGATCATGCCCGTTACGGTTCCCAGCAGACCCACCATCGGCGCGACGTTGGCGATCACGGAAAGGTATTCAATTCGCCGCATCAACCGGGCCGATTGTTCTGCCAATGATTCTTCAAGGGCTTTCTCGACAGAACTCCAGCCAAACTCAATTTCGCTCAACCCATGCAATAAAACAAACGACAGCAGGCTCGGCCGTTTTTGGCACGTTTGTTGGGCAGTGTTGATGTCTCCACTGGCCAGCGAGTTCCGAACACTGTCCGCCAACCCGTCCGGAATCAGTTCGCGATGGCGAATGGACAGCAAGTGATCGAACACCAAATACGCGGCCAACCCGGAAAGCCCAATTAACAGCACGACGATCATAATGCCAATGACCCCGCCCGAAAACAGAATCTGGATAAACCCGTCAGCCTGTTCGACCGGCGCAGGATTCCCCTGTTGGCCGAAAACGGAAGTCGGCAACGTGGCCAACCAGGAAAATACGCATAGCCCCGCCATCATGATTCGCCAATCGAGCCATCTTGGGGACTGGCTGTGGCGGGACAGAAATATCATGGTGATTTCCAGTGGTAGTGTTCAGTTTTGAAAACAGGGTCGGGTCATTATTCTTTGTTTGATGGGCACCGGCCATACCACAAACTCCGATTCAGCGACTGTGGTTGGCATGGCGGCGCCGACAATCCCAATTCTATTGCCCGAGACCGGGAAAATCCGCTGCCAATTCCGCGCGAATCCGGCTTGCATCCTGCTCCTTGTCTTGTTTCGACAACAATCCCGCAGCCATTACCAGCGAAGCCCGCGATTGCGACAGATTTTCCGGATGCAGAATCGGATTTTTCAAAAGGCTGATGATGGCCTGATCGCGTTGATCCAGTCGATCTTGTGCTGCCGCCAATTGAATCAGCGGACCGGCTTGCAGTTTGGAAGGCATTCGTTCGATTTGTTGTTCCCACCGGACCAGTGTCGGGGCATCGATGGAAATCCATTCGGTGCGCCATAACTGGCCAGATGCTATATGCGCAATTTTTGGATCGATATCCTGACTGAGCTCTGTTAGTACGCGAATTGCATCATTGCGATTGGGCGTTCCCAGCAACCAGCTTGCACCAAGCAATCGCAGTGTCGGTATATTTGTCGCCATCCATTTTTGGCTGGCTTGTTCCATGCGAGGCGAGACCGACGCTGTCTGCCATGCCAACGGAATTGATGGGAAGAATCTGGTTTCCGGGTCTTCGGCAATGATCAACAGAAATTGTTCGGCAGCCGATTCGGGTTGGCCCAGCAAGTCATAAATCCGGACCAGTTTGTCACGCAGGATCGTCTGGGCCCATGCGCGAGTCTCTTCGGCGAGGGCAGCATTTAACGGTTCGACCACTGCAGCAAACTGGCGTTCGTTTATGGATTGTTCAGCACCGGTCCAAACCGTTGGCCACATCGTGCGGACTTCAACAATGTCTTCATTCGCAATCCGGCGGTTGGTTCCACTGGTTTCCATTTCCAGTTCCGGACCACGCCAGCTGTGAATCACACCGCGACGCTCCAGCGTCTCTCCCGGTTTGTCATGACGTTTGACCACTACGACGTCCAACCCGTCCTGGCCCCGACAATTGGCCGGCAGCCAAACGCAAACAAGGAACAACGTGATGGTCAGAATAAACCGGTTCATGTTTCAGCAGGCTAAAAGGGAAATGTTGAGTCGATTTCGCTCGCAGACAATTCGGCCAAGAATTTTCCGACCCGGTCCACGATTGCCGCCATGAGCTTCTCGCCTTTTTCGGCACTTGCGGCATGCGGATTGCCTGCGCCGGAATTGGTTGTCAGTAAATGCCATGGCCGGGAAATACTGATCCAGCCTTCGTTGACGGCCTGAAACCGCGCAGGCTTTTTCTCGCCCGTATCAGCCGCCAAACTTCCGTCTGCGTTTCGGGCAATCGTCTTGGGATGAAAGGCCAGCATGAAACTGGTTTCCATTTCACCGGCGTGATCGTCCGGGTCCTCCAGTATATCCCGCGAAACATCGGCGATCGTCTGATACCAGTTGCACAAAAAAAGTCGAACGCCGGTCAACGGATACAATTCGCGTAAAACGGGTTTCAGGTCGTTTCCACCGTGGCTGTTCAGGATCACCAGCTTTCGAATGCCGCTTTTTTCAAGCGACCGAACGATATCCGTGATCACGAGCGTGATTGTCGACGGGTTCAGGTTGATCGCCAGAGGAAACTCCTGCAGATTCGTTTCCGTTCCGAACGGAACCGTCGGCAACAGTACGACTCGTGCGCCCTGTTCATTCGCGGCCGCGCAAACATGCCGCCCGATCGTAGTCCCCTCGAAAACATCGGTTCCATAAGGCAAATGCAAATTATGCGGCTCGGTCGCCCCCATCGGCAGCACCGCCACCTCAAACTTCGCCGCGCGAACCTCAGCCAGGTTCATGCGTTTGAGTTCAAATCGTGTTGGTTCAGACATGAAAAACTGTTCCATTCGAAAACGGAAAAACATCGATTAGCGAACCGTCAAAGTTGGTTTGGCACTTTGGATTTTCCGAATGCCGGCTTCTGTGACGATTGAATCGCGAAGTCCGATCGAAGTCAACGCGGGAAGACGAAGGATAACAGGAATCGAGTTGTCCGTGATTCGTGTACTGACGATGGACAAACTGGTCAGATTCCTGAGGGCTGGCAAGTCGGCCAGTGTCGCGTCGGAAATGTCGCTGCCAGAAAGGTCCAGTTCTTCCAGGCTTTCCAGCTGTCCTAAAGACGCGAGCGACCTTGCCCGAATCGTGGCTCTCGACAGGAATATTTGTTTCAAACGGTCGCAGTCAGCAAGTTGTTCGATTTTTTCCGTTGTGACTTCGCCACCGCTGACGTCCAGCCAGATCAGGTTTTTGCAGCGGCCAATTGCAGAATACGCTTCCTGATCGAGGTCACAGTTTTGAAGTGCGAGTTCGGTCGTTGCCAAAGGCTGCAACAAAAACTTGCGAACCTGTGCGCCATCGACTTTCAGAAAATTGTCGTAGCCCTGTTCGATCTGCTCGAAATCCAGCCCAACCTGTTTGGAAAACGCGTCGTCGTTGACCCGCCCGGCGTAAAGCAAACCGAGGAACCCGATCAAACCGTCACGGTATTGTCCGTGCTCGACCGTCATCAGCATTTGGGTGATGCCGGCCGACTGGCTGTACAAATTTCGCAAGTCCGGGCGGGCCTGGAACGTTGCGAGGGATATCGGTGAAATTTCTGCGAGCGAAACGTAAAAGCCCTCTCGGAGTTTTCGGATTCGGCTGTGTTGCAAACGGGACGCATCGAACCCGCCCAGCGTTACGTGGCTGCCAAAATCCTGAAGTGACTCCAGGTACATCGCGATTCCTTCCCCCAGCCACAAATATCCCTCATCGAACACCCCCGGTTTTGCCTTGACCGATTCCTGAAAAAACTGATGAGTCAACTCATGCCGCCAGGTTCGGGCAATCGCAACGTCATTACTGGCGTAGAAAAAAGAAACCTTCTGCTGGTCGCTGTAGTAACCGGTTGAGTGCTCTATGCCCGGAACCCGTTGTTGAAGTTGCTGAACATAACTTTCCTTGTTGCTGAACAGCACGATCTCGAAACGACGCGTATTTCGTTTGGGCGACGTACCGTCCAGTGTTCTGGCCAGCCGGTCCGGGCTGTTCCAGAAATCGAAGAACACCTGCTGCCAGACCCAGCGCCAACGCTCGGCCAGTTCCGCCAGTTGCCGCGTCGATTCTTCGTCGGCCATCGATGAAATCGTGAAATGCCCGGTCGTAACTTCGATCCACTGTCCGGCTGGCCAGTTCATCACCGAATGGGCATGCGTCGATTTTCGAACGCGAAGTTTTTCGCTGGTTGCTTCCCATTCGCCAGGTTTACCCTTGTGGCCAAGTGTTTCACGGGCTGCCGCATGGTCGGGGTTCCAAAACAGGACTTCATGAATCAATTGCCAAATGGGAGCGCCGGGCCCGGATGTGACGTGCTCCCTCGCCGCTTCGAACAACCGCTCCGCGTATTCCACTCTTGCCGCCCTGGTTTTTTGCATCCAGGCGGAGTCGGGAGAAAGAGTTTTGTCAGGCGAATGCGACCAGGCCGATTCTGGCAAAAAGAGATACTGCCGCCCCGGATCGCGGTTCTGGACAATATCGATCATCGATTCGGTAGCGGCCAGTTCCTTTGGCAGGTTTTTTTGCTCGCAATCTTTTGCAATCGATTGAAGCGAGTCAAGAAAAAGTGCACTCGCTCTAGTGATCGATTCATCCAGAGTCTTCGTTTGGGCGTTCACCAACGACGTTTCACCATTGGCCAACATCCCAAACAAGAAAGCCGTTAGCCCATGGATCAAGCGAATTCCGGCGTTTCGGAGCAGTTGCCTGCTTGCGAGAAAAGTCCAGGTTTTGGATGACCGTTGATGCATGGGCGATGTGAAGAGTACAGCGAAAGGAAAAGGAACCGAGCAAGTTTTCAGGTTGGATGGTGTGGCCGTTACAACAAGGTTTCCAGTCGATCCACCAATTCGCTGAAGTGCTGCAGGGCAGTATCGACCGGTTCCGGTTTTTCCAAATCGACTCCGGCTCCACGCAACAGGTCCAGCGGATACTTGCTGCTCCCCCCCTTCAGGAATCCAAGGTAGTCATCCAGTTCCG
>JAYVKA010000165.1:0-2447 GCA_043768885.1 Planctomycetota bacterium | reverse complement strand
TTTGAAATTGCCCAAATGAGAATTAATCGGCACGAGCCGAATGGTGGAATCGTTATTCGGGGAGGGACCTCTGGACTTGGCGCTTCACCTTTTGGAAGTGCAACATCCGGCGCGTCTGATCTGAATTCGTCGCTTCCCAAGGACGCCCCGGTTATCGAAACGAGAATCAACGACAATGTTGCAGTCGAGTTTTACGGAATTGTTCGAATCTACAACCCGGTAGATGAAGAACGGGTCAAGGCGGTTGCCGGACTCGTGGGCGGCGAAGGCACTTGATTCGCTGTCGAAAGTCGTTTGAAAACAGGAAGTTTAGCCCCTTTTTGGTTTGGTGACAAAATGAAAAAGCCCGATCTTAGCAAAGACGCAATCCAGACATTCTTTTTGAATCACGCCGAAAAATTGGCGGTCGCAGTCTGCGTCGCCGGACTGGGCGCATTGGCGTGGCTGGGATTCAGTTCGCCGGCCTTCAACAAGGAAACTCCGTCTGGATTGGCCAACAAGGCAAGTGACCAGGCTCCGCGCTATATGAACGATCAGGATGCCTGGAAGACCATCGCTCAATATCGGAAGGTCAGTCTCGATGCGTCGGCCGAAGTCCGTGGAGAACAGGCCCAAAAACTTGACGTTACAAAATTTGACAATCCTGAACTGAGCGGTCCCAGGATCCGGATTCCGGACCGGCGTGGTTTGCCCGTGATCGCGGATTTGCAGAATCCGCAACTGGTTTCCTTTTCCGCTCCGATCCTGATCAAGCATGCAACGGGTGTGTCCAAACTGAAAATGCTTCAGGACGCGGCGGCCGCCGATCCTGCCGGGGGCGATCGTGGTGGAGTTGTCGGTGGAGGCCGTGACCCGGCGGGAGCTTCATCATCCGGAGGTGAAGCAGGTGGCCGGGGAGGAAGCGTGGATGATCCAGGCGGTGCCACTACCCCGGAAGTCGCTGAACGTCTGATTCCAGGTTCCACATTTCATTCGGTCCTGGCCAATGACTTCGTCGGGATTCGGTCTGGACATTCCAAAGCCGGCACCGAAGCGTTCTTGATGAACGTCGTTCAGATTTCTGCAACGATTCCCCTGGCGGAACAGAAAAAGAACTTTGTCGATGCGCTTCAGTCCACTCTTGGATTCTATCCCGATCGGGACCAACCGTGGTTTCACATGGTTCAGATCGAGATTCAGGAGGAAGGCAGCACGATCTGGAATGACATCACGGATCAATTGGTGAACGAACGGACCCGGCAATACGGAGCAACAGCTCCCGAAATCGCTGCGGCTTCAGTTTATTCGGAAGGGATCACCAGACAGTTGCCACCAATAACCGGATTCGACTATCGAAAATTCCTGACTGCGATTGGCCAGCCGCTCAGGCCGCTCGCCCCTCCCAGCCTTTTTCGTGCAGCGACGGAAGAAGAGGCTGAACAAAGCTCTACCGATGTGTTCAATACATCAACCAGCGACGACAAGTCCGGACAACCATCGAAAAACGTGGACCCGCCGATCCAGTCGTTTCAGGGTAGTAACAGGATGATTTATGACAGGCCAGCCAGTGCAGGCCAAACCAAAAAAGACGTAACAGCGGAGCAAGCAAGCGCCGAAGCGTCAGCCAATTTGCTTGTTCGCGCATTTGACCTTCAACCACCTGCCGGCAAGAAGTTTCGTTACCGGATTACGGCTTGGGTCGAAGATCCGAACGTACCGGCAGCAGAGTTGGAGCAAGGCAAACCTTACTTTCAGCAGGGATTCAACCGCAACAGCGGTCCTGTGGGTATGGACGAGGGTGGAGCCATGGGTGGCGGAGCTGCAAGCAGTGGTGGCGGAGGCGCGGGGCTTGACGGAGGTGGACAGCCTGCCGGACCCGAACCCGGAACCAGTGATGCCGAATCCAAAGATCCTGTCTACTTCTATACTGAACTTACAGAACGGGACATGAAGCCCGAAGTTCGTCAGAAACTCCGGGAACAAAGGGCCTTGCGAAAGGAACTTCAGAGCCGAATAGACAATCGGGACCGAAAAGCAGCCAGTGAAATGTGGAAGACCTACTGTCTGTCCAGCAAACCGGTCGAAACCGATTGGTTTAGTATCGAAGGAAAACTGGAGAACTCCCAAGTTGCACTTGGAAGGGTACATGAACCCCTCATGAACAAAGTCGGAAACTCGGAACTGCCACGGGAAGAGCCAGCCGCAGAAATGGTCGCGGTTCAGTGGTCCAACCTGTTTGGAGCCTGGGTTCCAGGATATCGACGTGAATTTTACCGTCGCGGTGAAACGGCAAACTTCGCCGTTGATTTTGTTCACATCCTGCATCCGGTCGATCACACGGTTGTAAAACTGGAAAAAGGCAAAAGGGAGACAATGGATCTGGAAACGGAATTGAAAGTTGTTACCAACCAGGTCCTGGTGGATATTTCCGGAGGAAGGGAATTGCCAACAACAGCAGTTCGGTCACC
>JAYVKA010000164.1:0-6625 GCA_043768885.1 Planctomycetota bacterium | reverse complement strand
TCCGGACGATCCACAGCGGTGGGAAGAAATGGAATCGACGATGGAGTTTTTGGCTGGCAAGAATGTGCAGTTCCGGATCGATCCGATTTTGGAGCCGATTGGAATTGGGCTGGGAGCAAGTTTGGCCCGGTACGTCGCCGCGCGGACCCGTTGGCCCGACGTTGAAATCATGATGGGCATAGGCAACCTGACAGAGTTAACGGATGCAGATTCGGCAGCAATCAATCTGATGCTGTTGGGGATTTGCCAGGAACAGTCGATTCGCAGCGTGTTGACGACCCAGGTGATCAACTGGTCACGAACGTCGGTGCGAGAGTGTCACATCGCAAGGCAAATTGCCTGGTACGCCGTGGAACATCAGATTCCGGCAAAACGGATTTCGGAACAGCTGGTGATCACACGCGACGGATCGTTGTTGCACTCTGACCAGGAGTTCCTGGAAGTACTGTCTACGCAAATCAAAGATCGCAACTACCGGATTTTTTCCGGAACGGATATTTTGTCGCTGATCGGTGACCGGACCTTGTGGCAGTGTGCGGATCCGTTCGATTTGTTCGACCGAATGATGAAAACCCAGTCGGAGGAAATGACGCCCGGTCACGCTTTTTATCTGGGTTACGAATTGTGCAAAGCTGAAATGGCCAAGCAATTGGGCAAGCGATACACTCAGGACGAGTCATTGGATTGGGGCTATCTCACCTGTGTCGAGCCGAACCGACATCGAATTTCGAAGCGCCCGAATCGCCCGGTCAATGAGCCAGATCGGCACAATGAAGGGGAATAGGGGGCATGGACCGCCCCTTCCTGTCAAAAAAGGGGGATTCATGAACCTTCCAAATTGCTGGATGGTGTTTTCTCCGCCCAGCCTTGCTGGTATGCTTTCTGCCTGCAAAAGCCGGTTTTTCGGGAGTGAATTCTGATGGCCGTCGCTCGAATTTTGTTTTGCAAATTGCCGAATAGGTTTATTCGAAGGCAACTTCGTACTTTGTCGGCAAGGGTTCTTCCCCTGAAAGAGCAGGTCACAATTGTGGCCTGATAAACAATGACGGAACACACAGATTCCCTGATGGAACGATCTGCCGGTTCGGCGACCAGTTCTCCTGTTGGAGTTGGGCCTGACCTGATGGGTCGGGACCTGATTGACGAATACACTGGTTCCCGGGAAGACGGCATTCACATGCCTCCCGCGCCGTTCATGCAAAAGGCGATCATGATGGTCGCAGTCGTCGTTCCATTCATTGGCTGCATCGCCGCCTGCATTTTGACTTGGCAGTATGGCTGGATGGGCTGGCCTTATTTGATGATGCTGCTTGGCGGATGGATTATTTCGACACTCGGAATCACCGTCGGCTTTCACAGACTTTGCACTCACCGCTCGTTTGAAACCTATCGGGTAGTCCGGGCGTTTTGGATGGCCGTTGGAACTTTAAGCGTTCAGGGTGCACCGCTGATTTGGTGTGCCGTTCATCGTCGCCATCACGGACATAGCGACCAGGAAGGCGATCCCCATTCGCCGAATTTGGGCGGCCCTGGTATTTGGGGAACGATCAAGGGATTTTGGCATGGCCAGGTCGGATGGTTGTTCTCCGGTCATTGGTCCAAGCCAGAACTGGAGAAGTACGTTCCAGACCTGACTCGCGACCGAATGTTGACACTGATCAACAATCATTACTACATCATCGTGATTGCAAGCCTGGCGATTCCGGCAGCGATGGGTTATTTCGCAGAAGCCTGGTTTGGCAACGGGCTGCGAAGCCCATGGTTTGGAGCGTTGTTGGGTGTACTTTGGGGTGGCTTGGTCCGGATCTTCTTTACTCATCACGTGACCTGGTCGATCAACTCGGTTTGCCATTTGTTTGGCCGCCGACATTTTCATTCGGACGATCATTCCACGAATAACCTGATTTGTGCATTGTTGAGCATGGGCGAAGGTTGGCACAACAATCATCATGCGTTCCCGACTTCGGCCAAGCATGGACTGTTTTGGTACCAGTTCGACGCCAGCTGGGTTGTTATCAACATGATGAAGTGGATGGGATTGGCCTGGAATGTAAAAGTGCCAACCGAGAAAGTCCTGGAGTCGCGACGAATCGCTTCGTAGCCCTCCCCAGTCCATTATCGAAACTGAATCATTCACCCGCCAAATCAAATTGGCGGGTGTTTTTGTTGGTGCGGCGATTGAAACGCTGGTTTGACATTTGACCGCCGCGATAGGATACTTTGGTTTAGAGAGAAGATCGCACATCCCAAATGTGCGAACAGGAAAGAGGCATTGTTGGTTTGCAATCGGGAAACGGTTTTGCCTGATCTGGGGCATCGCAAAAATGGCTTGTGCAGGTTGACTGCCAGGCTGTAGATGGACCGGTTGTATGCCGGTTTCCGTCCAATGGCAGTCCCGTGCGGAGAGAGCATGTCCAGCGCCAAAACGATATTTTCGGCAGGCCGCCTCAGCCTGGCATCGCTTAACTTTCAGGCTGATCCCGCATTGATCCAGTCGTGGGTTCCTTCTGGTTTCAATCCGGAACTTCACAATGGCGATTGTTACGCCAGCCTCGTTTGCGTTTCGCTGAAAAACGTTGGTGGCCGGGGATTGCCGTTTCCGATTTGTTTTCGACTGGGAGCAATCTATCTGCGGGTTTACGTCAGCCAGGAAACCAGTCACGGCACGCTTCGTGGTTTTCGCCAGGTCCGCAGTGCGGTAACTTCGGAGCGGGGACGGTGGTTGTTGCGGCCGCTGTTTGGCGACGATCTAAAAGTCATGCGGATTCATCAGACTCTGACCGGTTTTGATGGAACCGCTTCTGAAGAAAATCCCCCTTCGGCCGAATTTTCCTGGAAGACAGGTCCCGAGAAAAGCATTTCGAAAATCAAGGTCACGGGCCGTCAACGAATGACTTTGGGACGGCGCGACAGCAAAGTCGGATTTATCCTTGACCACAGCTGGTTGTTTGCCGAACACGAAGGGAAAACCGTCGCCTATGAATACAAGAACGCACCGGCGACAATTTGGAACGCGGGCCAGGTGATTGTTCAGGGTGATACTTCGGAATTGCTGGGAACCAAACTCGCCAAGGTTCTGGGGCGAAAACCGGCCTCCGTGTTTCTCGTCGAGCCGAGCGTCATCACCTGCTCAGGCCCCTATACTCCGGAGGAAGCTGCACAGCTTCAGGCCAAAAAGCCCCGTAATGCTGGAGCGGCCAATTGAATTGGGTGGGATACTCTCGTTACCACGCCACTCCGTTCTCGGCATAGCCCTGGCGAACAAGTTCCTCGCCGGCCTCTTCCTGAAACCATGCACGCGAGGAGTCGGTGAAATAGTTTTTCCAGTCCCCGACGATGCCCTTTCGCTGAAACTTGTCCGGTCGCTCTTCTTCGAATCCTGGAGCAGCGTCGCCAGTGATCGGTTCCGCCAGACCGGGATCGACTTCGAGGAAACCAAAAATTTCATTGCTGACCAATTCAGTTTCCAGATGCATTCGTTCGTACTTTATAAACATGACCTTCAGATCAGGGTTGGAAACAACTGTCTCACGGTCGCTTTCCAGGTGCTCCCGCCACCATCTGGCCGAGATGCGAACAAGTTCTTCGCTCGACAACAACAGCTCCGGCGATTTATGAAAAAACCAGGGGTCGCTTTTAAATCCCTGAAGCATTTCCGCCAGTTCCGGTGAACGTTCGAAAACGCGGGTCACGCCAGGATTGTTAAAAAGGTGAAAAACGCGGCTGACCAGCACGTCTCGTCCATCGCGAATAATGGAAATGTGGTGAGCCTCGGGCAGAATTAGCGGGTCCAGAGAATGCGGGGTCCTGTCGCCAACCCAGGTTGCCTGCGGAGCATTGGCAAGTTCGATGGATTTTCGAAAAACATCCCTCAACATCTCAACAGTTTGGAGAAAAAACTTCTTGTTGCGAAACAGGGAGGTTGTGTTCCCGCGATTCAGAAGCGGCTGGAGTATTTCCTGCCAGTGAAATTCGCCAGTCGATGAAACCTGTGGGTGTCTGTTGACCAACCGTTCCAGCCAATTGGTTCCCGATTTCATGAATCCGCGGATACAGAAGTAACGCTTTTCGTTCATGAATGATCCGGAATTGGCGACAGGGCAATGGGAAAAGGATTCAGGCCAGCCTGCGTTGACAGGTTATGGGATTGAACAGGGGCGTCCATAATCACACGCCTGAAACGGTGGGTCCAGCATTCTGCCACTCAAGTCATCATTTTTCAACTCAACCAGGCGGTGAATCCTGCTCGAAAATCAAGTCCGCAAAACGGTGTTTCATGTCATGCCAGGATGCCGGGAGCGGGGCCTGAAGCTCGACCCGTGATTGCGAGCCTGGGTCAAAAAAACCGAGCTGACGCGCATGCAGCGAAATACAACGTAGCCGAACGTCCGGCATTTGGGGACCAAACGGAATCGTCGATCCATACATTTCGTCGCCCAGCAACGGGACCAGGTTGGAAGCACATTGCAACCGGATTTGATGCGTCCGCCCGGTCTCCAGCTCGATTTCCAGCCAACTCCATCCGTCGTTTCGGGCCAGGACCTTGTAATTCAAAATCGCCTGCTTCGCGTCTGGATCGCCCGCAGAAACGACTTCCGATCGCGGCTCGTCAGGCACTTTTCGCATCATGTCGAGCCAGGTGCCTTGACTGTTTTCCGGAATCCCGGAAACGATCGCCCAGTATTTTTTGCGGACTTCGCGAGTCTCGAACTGAATGGCAATTTTCTTCGTCGCCCGCTTGGTGAGTCCAAATGCAAGGAGCCCGGACACTGGCCGGTCCAGTCGATGGAGACAGCCCACATAAGGGGGTTCTAAGCCGGTTTCAAGAAATTGACGAACACGGACTTCCATCGAGTCGATACCGGGCGGAGCCTGGGTCAGGAGTCCACCGGGTTTGTTGACAACCAATACGGCCGACGATCGGTAGATAATTTCCGGAGGTTCGATTGGGACGCTCAAAACAGTCAGCCCGGGAATCGTGGAGTTGGCAATTCCAGACAACCTAGCCAATCCCCGCGAGCCGGCAAAGGACAGGCCAATAGTGCTGAGTCAAGTCTTGATTGTTGGCTTAGGATCACGCCAACATTAAGTTCGGTGTTTTCGGGAGGTTGAGGCTCCCGCCGAAACATCTTCGCATCGACTATCCTGTCTCGGCAGGAGCCTCGACCTCCCGATGTGGCGGCAAATCCGGAACTTGTTTTTGAGGTGATCCTTAGCAGTCTGTTGAGAATCGGCTTATTGGTGGTTTGAATTTCTGGCTGACGTCAGGCGGCGAAGGAAATAGAAAAACCGGAAAATGGTTTTTGTCGAGTCCTGAGGTCGCGCCCAGACGGTTCAGCGCGATTTAACGAGCTTGAATGGTAATTCAGGCAGGAAAGTGCCTTTCGGCAAGCACCGACAGATGCCTCGGCTTGCCCGCGCCCATCCGCTTGCGCATGATCCTCCCCAGATTGTGCGCCGTCACTGCTGACAAAAAACACTTGTGGACTTTTTCCAGACAGCGAAGCCACGCGTGCCGTGCACCACCAGTATCACACAGGTGGGCAAACGAGCGATCGACCCGTTCACTTCGCAGGCGCTGAAGTTTTCGTCCCCGTGTGCCACGCGTGTTGCGCCGGTTTCGACGAATTCAGACGGCACTTGTTGGGGCTTTCCTTTCCATGTTCGATTGGTCTTTCGTTTCGGCTCCGGAATGTAAGTTCGTTTCCCTGCTTCGTTCTGCAAACGGTCCAGCGAATCCTCGCTGTGATGGCCTTTGTCGGCAACCACTTGCTCGATCTGGCAGCCCGTCCTGGCCTGGTTCAAATGCAACTGGGCAGTGTTGACCGAGTCTTGGATAGTCGAAGTATCGCCCCGGTCACCGTGATAAATTTCAGCCACGACGATCAATTCCGTTTCCAGATCGATGACGTTCTCAGCCTTGTATTTCATGTGCGCTCGGCCGTCTTCCATCTTGCCGATCCGCGATTCCGGATCGCTCGTGTCGCGACTTACGGCCGATTTATTTGAGGCCACTTTCTAGCTTCCCAAACTTTCCGCCCTGCCGGATGAATCGGCAGGGGCGATGTAGCAAACTTCACCGTAGCAGTTTTTCATTTCGATTCTTACCTGGTCTGCCCATTTGCGGACATTTTCGTCAGCCTACCCGGCGGCTGGGGCATGACCTGATGCGGCAACAGCGATTGTTGTTCGAGTTGTGATCCAGCGCAAGTTGAGCTGGGGGACGCAAAGTGAATCGGGCAGCCGTTTTCTGGAGCGAATGTGACCGTATCGGAGACCTGCCGCCTGCAAAAGCGTTCCCCTTAACAATATCTGGTCGAGGTAATGCAAGCCAAATTCAACAACCAACCCGCACCATCCCTTTTGCCGCCAGACTTCAATCAAAAAAACACAGCTGCCTGATCATTAAATTCGCCAAATCGACCCGTGAACGGTTCAGGAATCGTCTGAAGAGTGTTTCCGGGATTTTGTTTCCCTGACTCGGGCCGCATATTGAAAGCCGCAAGGCAACAGTGAAGCCCGACATGATTTTTTCCCGGAAATCCGAAATTTGAAGATTTGAAATGGCAGGAAAGTTGTAGAATCCGACTGGTCATGCCCACTGAGTTGCCCGGAAACACAAGGT
>JAYVKA010000163.1:0-2738 GCA_043768885.1 Planctomycetota bacterium | reverse complement strand
TTCGTCTTCGTCACTTGCGGCGCCGTTGCCCCAATCGTCATCCGAACTTTCATCCAAATCCGCGTCGTCCTGCTCGTCGTCGGCAAAATCATAGTCCATCGGATTTCCCTGATCTTGTAACCCAATTCAAATTGGCTTTCCCATTTGCTTGCTCACGTGCAAGTCGCTCTGTTAGACTCACTTCATCGACGTGTTGCAACGGGATGAAGGCATTTTGCGAACTAGCGAAATTTGCCCATTTGTTTATTGTGCCTGTCGACCGGATGAGAAAAATTTCCCCAACTCGAAATCCTCTTAACAATGAATCGAGCGTTCTTTTTGATCAGACGATTTCCTCGTTTGACATTGCTAAAACAATTCTGGGGTCGTCATCTCCAGCCGACCACGGTGCCGCTGGAAACCGCGCGATGATCGTGGCCAACGTCAATCAGCAATTCACCGGTCGAGCCGAGACCAACGCAGTGGCCTGATAGGCGAGTTCGATCGGGAAGTTCAATTTCCACCCAACGATTGAGGAACAACAGTCGCTCCTGTACTTGTCGTCGGATCCGATCTGTCGAACGGCATAGCTCGCCGTGCATCTGGATCAGGGTTTGAATCAAACCGATCAACAAGGCCGTCAAGTCGATCGAATGTCCGGTCGATTGAAAGATGCTGGTTGGATTGGGTTGACGGTGATCAGCTTCGGCCAGATCGTTTGCCTCAATTGTGTTGTTCACATTGATCCCAATTCCGATGACGAGCACCGACTTGGATTCCGGAAAAAGATGGCTGCTCACTTTTTCGATCAAGATGCCCGCCAGCTTTCGATTATTCAACAATACATCGTTGGGCCATTTGATTTTCAAATCGGTCGACGGGAGGAGTGCTTCCACGCTGGCGCAAACGGCCAAACCCGTGGCCAACGACATCCATAAATTGCTCGCGTCATTGCGGGCCGGCAAACAAAGGGTACAAGTCAGACTCCCGGGAGCTGCGATCCAGGTCCGTTGATGTTGACCTCGACCGGCCGTTTGGTGGTCTGTCAATACCAGCAACGGCAGCCCCAAACCTGGAATTGCCGTCTCGTGACTTTTCAACAACTCAATCGCCCGGTCGTTCGTCGATCCCAACTCGGCATGGTAATCCACACCCGCAATTCCCGACTCAGCGCGGATCCTGGTCAGATCAAAAGGACTCATGGACGGTTTGGCGATCCAGTTGAAAAAATTCAACCGATGGAGGGTTGCGTGTTCAAGTGTCCAATCACCGGGGATCTCACCGTGGCCTAACGATTGGGAGTCAAACGGTTTACGCTGCCAGGAGCATAGCTGCCACTACCCCGCAACACGGATGGCGGAATGGCAACATCAGAAACGTGATTGGCAGCATCACTGGTAGAGCCAAATTGTTGGGCGTTGCTTGTTGGGTTATTCGTTGTCTGAACATTGGTTGTCTGAGCATGCATCACGGTCGGAGCGCTCTGATACCCTGGGTTGGAAGATCCAAGCGGAGCTTGCAAGCCGACCGGTTGGACTGGGAACAAGTTATTGGTTCCATTGACCGCGCCAACATTGGTCGCAGGTGATGAGTAACCGCTGTGCGGTGTCGATGGGTAATTTCCTGATGGTTGAGCTTTGGCAGGAGCTGGAAACATCGCCTGACTGGCATTGGTGGAACTACCGGAATTGGAAAACTGCGTACTGGCACGCAAGACGTTGCCCGTGTCACTGGCTGAATTGTTTCGAGCGGGCTGCAAAGGTGAAAAATTTCCCGGCTGGCCATTTGAGTTCGCAGGCACCAATCCCGGCGTAAAGCCATTGGAATTAGAATTGGAATTAGTGGCGTTCAATTGGGCAACACGATTCACCGGTGGATTCATTCCTGTTGATGACGTATTCAACGCCTGATTGGGTGTTGACGCGGCGACGGGAGTAGCCGGGCGTTGGCTGGCCGCGATTTGCGCCCGCAATTCAGCGATTTGCTGTTGGGCTGAGGCAACTTCGGCTTGCACTCGTTGCAACTCTGCGGTGCTTTCGTTGCCAACGGAACCCTTGTTGGGGAAACTGTTGACGGACTCAACCAAATCATTCTTGGTTTTCGTTACGAGATTTCCGGACGCATCGTACATGGCCCGATCCACGTTGGAGAGCTTGGTGTCGAGATTGTTTTTTGCGGCATTGAGTTGATTTTTCGCGGCACCAATTTTGGCTGGCATTTGAAAGTCGTTGGCCAACGCGCCACCCAGTGGTTGAAGTGCCGCTGATTTGGATGCCACGGTGTTGGCGGGCTGCTTGCCTTTTTCGCCGATCACAGCGTTAAAGTCGGCCTGTGCTTTTTCAACGCTCGAGGCGATTTCTTTGGATTCCGGTTTCAACGCCTGTGGCTCAAAACTGTTTGCCCGGTTGAAACCAAGCGAGTCTGATGGATTAGTGCTGCCTGACATACTATTGGGAGTGCGGATCGGTTTGCTTTTCGCGTCCGCGATAAGCGGGTTCAGATCTTTTGTCGAATTTGCCAAGGGTTTTTTCGAGGCGTCTGTCAGTTGATCAACCTGTTGTTGCAACTCCGGCGCGACCGCAGTTTTGCGGGCTGGCTGAGAGCTGGCCTGGCGTACATCGCCTGTTGCCGGGGCCGGATCAAAATGCAATGCTGGAGGCGGGGGAACTGTTTTGGACTCTTCCTTTTTCCAAAATGCCAATCCCGACAAATCAGGTCGTTTCCATTCGGTTTCAGATTTTTTGAAAATAACAGACCGG
>JAYVKA010000162.1:0-8018 GCA_043768885.1 Planctomycetota bacterium | reverse complement strand
TGTCGATATCCAGTCCGGAAACCCGCGCCCGATCGTGATACCGACCGGAATACTTGCTGGTCGATTCATCGTGTCGGTAGTCCATTGGCAAAGGACTTGGGTCGGACTCGCAAAATACCAGTTCGCCTGAACTATTCGAGCCGTTTTCCGGCCCGTCCGGCAAGTTGACGTTCCAGAATCGTCCAGCAGACAAATCCAGTTGCAACAAGCACGAGAGTACATTTTGCAACTGCTTGCCACCAGCCTTCCAGTCAAACGCTGACGACATTCCGCGCCGGTATTGCGAGATAGCGATCGATGGAATCCCGAGCATCATCGCTTCCCTGGCGGCGGCAACTGTTCCCGATATGAAAGTATCGACACCCAGATTCGCTCCATCATTCACCCCGGACAAAACCCAGTCAAACAAGCCCAGCCTCGAAACTCCCAGCCTCACACAATCGGCGGGCATTCCGTCCACATTCCAGCAGTCGGTTCCACAGGATTCGAATTTGAGAGCCCGATCAAAAGTCAGTTGATGCCCACAACCGCTGCGTTTTTCCAGCGGTGCAACCGAATGGACTTCACCAAATTCGGATGCGACTTTGCATAGCAGCTCCATTCCGGGAGCGTCCCAGCCATCATCGTTGGTTACAAGAATTCGCATCGAAGTATCGGGAATAACGTGTGGGCCAGTTTTTTATGTCAGAAGATCGAGTGAATCGGCACCGAGGTACTCTTCCAGTCGCTGACACAGCTGCTGGTTGATGTCGATCTTGATCCGGTTGCTCTTCATCCGGACAACCAGTCCGTCATCAAGGTGCAGTCGAAACTCCAAACGCCTGCTACCGGGATAGCCTCGTATGATTTCGTAAATGTCGCGAACAACTTCAGCACCGTGTCGAGTTTGGTCGATCCGAATCGCCAATCCGGAAGTCATCATTGTTTCCGCTTCGTCCACCGGGATGACGCGATTGATAACGAGGTTAGCCTCATCGCCGCCGCGCCGATCCAGACTTCCCTGAACGATCACGATGGCGTCTGGTTTTATTTTTTCTCCTTCGCTGACAAACTCGGTCGGCCAAACGATACAGCGGATGGCTCCTTCGGCGTCTTCCAAATCAAACATCACGTACCGTGTGGGCGAACCCGGATCCTTGACCCGTTTCACGTTGCTGTATTTGATCGAAGCAATCATTCCACCCAATGTCACTTTTTGTCGATCCTGCAGTCCGCCGATTCGAGCCGTGCTGTGCGTCGTCAATCGGGCCAGACGTTCGGCGTGTTGTTTCAACGGGTGAGAGGTCAGGTAAAAACCGAGTACTTCTTTTTCGGCAATCAGCAATTCCCGCTCTTCCATTTCGGGAATGTTGGGAAGTGAAACATTGTTGGTCGACTCTTCCTCGTCTCCACCACCGAACAGATTCAACTGACCACTCTTCCGATCGGCTTGCGACGCCGAGCCAGCCTGAAGGGCCCGATCCAGTCCAGCCAACAACTGGCTTCTTCGCGCTCCAAAGCAATCCATCGCGCCAGCCTTGACCAGCGCCTCGACCGTCGAGCGGCTGCAGGCGGAACTGTCCAGTCGTTCACAAAAATCAAATAGTTCGCGATAAGGCCCGTTCGCAAGGCGCTCATTCACCAGTGCCGTCATCGCAGTTTCACCACAGCCTTTGATTCCGGAAAGTGCAAAATGGATCTTGCCGTCTCCCACATCGAATTTCACTCCCGAATGATTTACGTTCGCAGGAGCGACTTCGATCTCCATCCGCTGGCAGTCCTCCATATGTTCGACGAGGGAGTCTTTCCGCGAGAAATTACGGCTTGGTAAATCGCCGGTCAGTAACGCCGCCATGAACTCCAGCGGATAGTGCGCTTTCAACCAGGCGGTTTGATACGCGATCAGAGCGTAGGCCGTCGAGTGACTTTTGTTAAAACCGTAACCGGCAAACTTGAGGATCATGTCCCACAATTCGCGGGCCTTTCCGATTGGAAAACCCTGCTCGCCCGAACCGGCCAGAAACTGTTCGCGGTTTTTGGCGATGTCCGCTTCTTTCTTTTTGCTGATCGCCTTGATACAGCTATACGCGGCGGCGAGCGGAATTTTTCCCAGGCGATTCAGGATCTGCATGACCTGCTCCTGGTAAACCATCACGCCATGCGTTTCTTCCGTGATCTCTTTCAAGACCGGATGAAGATACTCTGCCGCGCGCCGACCGTTTTTGACTTCGACATACTGCTGAACCAAGCCGCCTTCCAGCGGGCCCGGTCGATAAAGTGCGTTGGTCGCGATGATGTCCCGAAAATGATCGGGTTTCATTTTCTGCAGCAGGTCGCGAATGCCACCACTTTCCAGCTGGAAAATCCCCTTTGTCTCTCCCCGTTGCAGCAGTTCGAAAGTCGGTTTGTCTTCGAGCGGAAATTTCAGTGGGTCCAGCCGCTTGCCCGTCGTGCGTTCAACAATCTCGATCGCGTTGGTCAGAATCGTCAGGTTGCGAAGGCCAAGAAAGTCCATTTTCAACAGGCCTGCCGCCTCGACATCGTTCATTGGCCATTGCGTGATGATGTCGTCTTTGCCCGATACACGAGCCAGCGGCAGATATTCGGTCAGCGGCCGGTCAGCGATTACCACCGCCGCCGCATGCGTACCAATATTTCGGGCCAGCCCTTCCAGCTTCAGCGCGTAATCGATCATCTCGCGAACTTCGGCATCGTTCTTGTAGGCAGCCTGAAGTTCGGCGGACTCCTCCATCGCATCGTTGATCGTAACGCCCGGGCGAGTCGGAATCATCGCCGAGATTTGATTCACTCGCGACAGTGCGATTCCCAGTACGCGGCCCACGTCCTTGATCGACGCCTTGGCTGCCATCGTGTTAAACGTGCCGATCTGGGCGACGTTCGCTTCGCCATATTTGTCCTTCACATATCGAATAACTTCGCCGCGTCGTTCCTGGCAAAAATCGATATCGATATCGGGAGCTTCCTTGCGATTTTCATCGAGAAACCGCTCGAACAGCAAGCCGTAACGAATCGGGCAAACATGGCTGAGATACAACGCGTAGCAAACAATCGAGCCGACGCCGCTTCCCCTCGCCGTCGCCGGAATTCCGTTGTCGCGGGCGTACTGGACAAAATCCCAGCAGATCAAAAAGTAATTGGCGAAACCGAGTTTGTTGATGACCGAAAGCTCCCGATCCAGTCGCGTGCGCACTTCATCGGACAATTCGCCATCGACGATCATCCGCGAATCGCCTTCGTATCGTTCCAGCAGTCCCGATTCGCAAAGTGAGCGAAGCATGTCTTCGGCGGTTGTCGTCTCCGGCACCTTGTAAACCGGAAAATGCCTTTTGGTCAGATCCAGATCGATATCGACGGTGTCAGCAATTTCCTGGCTGCGCGCGACGGCGTCTTCAAGGCCCGGAAACTTTCCGTACATTTCATCGGGCGTTCGCAGGAAATACTGCTGACCATCCATCCTCATCCGGTTTTGGTCCGTGCGAAACCGGCCGGTGTTGATGCACAACATCACGTCCTGGGCGTCGGCATCGTCGCGATCGACATAATGACAGTCGCTGGTTGCAACCATGGGCAAGCCCATCCGGTTGGCGACCTGCACAGCACCTTCCAGGGCGATTCGCTGGACGTCCACGCCATTGTTCATGATCTCGATGAAGTATCGTTTGCCGAACAGGTTTTCGAACCAGCCCGCGACGTCACAGGCGGCATCCATCCATTCTTCGGATTTCTCCTGGTTGCCAGCCAGAATTCGGCGATTGAATTCGCTCGAAACGCAACCGCTCAAACAGATCAGTCCTTCGTGGTGCTGTTCCAGAAGTTCCCGGTCGATTCGCGGCTTGAAATAAAATCCGTCCAGTGCCGCAGCCGACGCCAGCTTGACCAGGTTTCGGAACCCGGTTTTGTTTTGACAAAGCAATGTCAGATGAAACGTCTCGTCGCGCGAGTTGGAAGATTTGACCCGGTGACTGCCACTGGTGATGTACGCCTCGTAGCCGATGATCGGGTTGATTTCTTTTTTCTTGCAGGCCTTGTAGAACTGAATCGCGCCATGCAGGTTGCCGTGGTCAGTCAGAGCCAGGGCGTTCATGCCGTGATCGACCGTTCGTTGAACGAGGCGATCAATCGGGCTGGCCCCATCCAAAAGGCTGTAGTGGCTGTGGCAATGAAGATGTACGAAAGGGCGCGTGCTCATGATTCCCCAGGCGAATGCCAGTTCCAGAAATCCGGAATTGATTTCTGCTCATTATCCACGGAACGGCCCGGCCTCCAATTACCTCTTGACGACCGGGCGTTCGTCACAATCCGCACGATTGTCAGGATTGAAGCGGTTTCCGGGGAAAATCGTTTGCCAACCTGCCGGTTTCGACCTATTTTTTGACGGTACAAATCCAAAACACGCCCGTAATGATCGACCCGCCCGTCCGGGGATTGGTATCGGAACTCAGGAAAGACAATGACCTCGATTTTGAAAAACGATAAAGCACTTGATGCCGGCAGTGGTCGAACTTCGCTCGATGCTATTGCAATGGCGGACCAACTGGGACGACTGGAAAGTCTTGTTGATTCGATGCACGACATTTTGACCGACACGAAAGTGCGTGAAGTCGAAATGGCGATGCAGTTGGACAAGCAGATGGAGATGATGAAGCGTCTGGAGCAGCGGCTTCAAGGCGATCCAGCGGTTTTCAGTACGCCTGAAGCTGAATCCAGGACTGCCAAACAGGTTGTCGATGAAGATGAGGATTTTGACGGGGCAGTTGGTCTTGAAGCGTCGTCTTTCCTGAAAGGATGGCAACAACAGCGAAAGGAAATGCTGGATCGAATGAGCCAGCAGGAGGAAGAGAAGGCCGTTGTCGTCGAAAAACACGTTGCTTCACCGGCTAAAAAGAACATGTGGGACGCAAGTCCTGTATTGGCTGGCGCTTCATCCGAGGACATTGATGAAATTCAGCAGTTGAAAGACCAACTCAAGCTGGCCATGCGTGACGCCGAAATCGAGTTGTCCAGGGAACGGGCCAAGATCAGCAACGACCGCCTCGAATTGGATCGCAAGTCCAACGACCTGGAACGGCGGGAAAAGGAAGTAAAGCGCAAGGAAGAATCGCCGGCCGTCGTAAGCGCATGCGGTGACAAGCGGGTCAGCCGGCTCAAGAGTTTTCTGTCCCGACGGAAAAAGACCTGATCGGAAATTCTTGCCAATCCTGGAATTCTCGCACGCCGGCGCCGGCGATGACCAGCTGGCCTTCGGGGCACTTTCACGCCCAATTACAACGACGTATTTCGGTCATTTGCCATCTGTCGAACAGGCATGCCGGAATTTGGTAGAATCACCAGAGGGTCGATTCCGGACCGACGTTTCCGGCTCGACGTGTTTCTGTCAGCCGCGTTTTTCAATTCAGGCGGATTCAACTTGGTTCAGAAATATGGATTCCCCACAGGAATGGGGACGATTGCTTGTGCCGTTGCCTTGGGCCTGGTGCTCATAACTTCCGCCATGGCGTCGCGTCAAAGCGAAGCGGTAAGTCAGGCGAATATCCAACACCAAGGTACGGACATCGCGTCGCCAGCGAACAACACTATCGAAAAATCCGGAGAAGAAGACTGGCCGCTGTTTCGTGGTAACGCACAATCTACCGGTGTGGCCACAAGCAAACTTCCTGCGCAATTGACCGAACTCTGGAATTCCAAACTCGATGGAACAGGAATCAACGCCGCGTCGATCGTCGTCCGAACCAAAGCCGGAAAACAGCTCGCGATTACGGCCGACATGAATGGCCGGCTGCACGCGATGGATTTGAAAACGGGTGATGAAGTCTGGAAATTCGAAGCCGAGTTGGGATTTAACGCCAGTCCGGCTTGGAAAGACGATCGCGTATACATCGGCGATCTGGACGGCTTCTTCTATTGCATTGATGCCGACGGCAAGGAAATCTGGAAACACCGGGCCGGTTCACAAATCGATTCGGGTGCAGGATTCTTTGAAGACTGTGTGCTTTTCACTTCGCAGGATTCGTTCCTGTATTGCCTGGCCGCGGCCGATGGTGCCGAGCGATGGACAATCGAAACTGGCGACCAGTTGCGATGTGCGCCGACGGTGATTGATGGCCAGGTGATGTTGGCGGGTTGCGACGGGATGTTGCACATCGTCGATCTGAAAACCGGCAAGGAAACCGGCTCGATCGAAATCAACTCGCCAACCGGGGCAACTCCTGCAGCAAATAACGGGATGGCTTTTTTCGGAACGCATCAAGTTGGCATGCTGGCGGTGAATCTCAAAGACAAAAAAATCGCCTGGCAGTTTGATGACGATGGAAATGTCGTATCCATTGGTGGCAATCCGGCAGTGACTGCAGACAGGGTTATTTTTGGGGCCTCCAACCGCACCGTTTATTGTCTGAAACCCGATAGCGGGAAAATTCTCTGGAAGACGACCCTCAGTTCTTCGATCGAAACATCGCCGGTAATCTCCGGCGATACGATTTATGTCGCAGCCAATGACGGTCGGCTGTTTGGCCTGGAACTGGAAACCGGCAACAAAACGTGGGAGTATGAAGTAGGCGGCGGATTCGCTGCATCGCCAGCCGTGGCCTTTGGGCGACTGCTGATTGGCAACAAGCGTGGGGCAATCATTTGCCTTGGTGAAAAACCGGACTCGGATCAGAAATAACGGAACATGACAACAGAAACAAAAAAAACCGAAGTTGGCAGCTACTTCATCTCGAATTATCCACCCTTTAGCCAGTGGACCGAGGATGCGGTGCCGGACGTCCAGCGGGCGATGGCGGCTCCGCCACGCGATGTGCCGCTGGGCTTGTATCTGCACATTCCGTTTTGCCGAAAACGGTGCAAATTTTGTTACTTCAAGGTTTTCACCGATCGCAACGCCAACGAGATTGAGAATTATGTCTCGGCGCTTTCCCGCGAGATCGAACTGGTCAGCAAGCAACAGGTAATGGGTGATCGACCGTTTCGTTTTGTCTATTTCGGCGGCGGCACTCCATCGTATCTCAGCAGCAAACAACTGGTCCG
Organism: Planctomycetota bacterium; assembly: GCA_043768885.1. Classification (GTDB taxonomy): domain Bacteria; phylum Planctomycetota; class Planctomycetia; order Pirellulales; family Pirellulaceae; genus BJ22. Next base: position 992 of record JAYVKA010000162.1, on the reverse strand, counting down.
ACTGGTGGACCGTTTGCGCGAAAATATCGACTGGAACCTGGCCGAAGAAGTCACTTTCGAGTGCGAGCCCGGAACGCTCCAGGAAAACAAAGTCCATACGCTCAAGGAATTGGGGGTGACGCGACTGAGTTTGGGTATTGAAAACTTCTCCGACAAAATTCTCGAAGACAACGGCCGGGCTCACCTGACAAAAGAAGTCTGGAATGCGTGGGAGTGGATTCAGGCGGCGGGTTTTCACAACGTCAATATCGACCTGATTTCCGGAATGGTCGGCGAGACCACCGAAAACTGGGAATACAATATCGACAAAACGATCGAACTATCGCCGGACAGCGTGACAATTTACCAGATGGAGTTGCCGTTCAATACGGTTTATTCGCAGGACATTCTGGGGAACAAGATTGAAACGCCAGTTGCAGACTGGGACAGCAAGCGGGCCTGGCTGAATCATGCCTACGACCGGTTGCTGGAAGCCGGTTATCACATCAGCAGCGCCTACACGATGGTCAAAGACCCGAAGAAGGTGAACTTCAGCTATCGCGACAACCTGTGGGCCGGATCGGATTTGCTGGCGACCGGTATCGCGAGTTTCGGGCACGTGTCGGGAGTTCATTACCAGAACAAGCCGGAATGGAAAGACTATATTGGTGACTTGCTGGAGCACGGAAGATTGCCGCTGGCCCGGGCTCTGGTTTGCACGCCGGAACAACTGCTGATTCGCGAAATGATTTTGCACATGAAGAAGGGCTATCTCGATCGCGCCTATTTCCAGAAAAAGTTTGGTGCCGATATCATTGAAGACTGGAACGACGAATTCCAGGCCCATCGTAAGGAGGGAATGCTGGACTGGGACGACAATCGCGTGAACCTGACGCGGCAGGGATTGCTGCAAGTCGATGCGCTGTTGCCAGCATTCTTCGAGGCCCAATCGCAGGGCGTGCGGTACACATGAGCGATGATCTTGTGTTCGCCATGGGTGAATTCCAGGCGTC
>JAYVKA010000161.1:0-11012 GCA_043768885.1 Planctomycetota bacterium | reverse complement strand
ACCAATTGGCCCGCCAAACTGATCACCGATAATCCGTTGATCGCCAATCCGTTTCAGTCCAGTCACGGAGGTCCCGAACAGGCAAAGTTACAGGTCGGTGCGAACGAGAAACACAAGGGCTCGGCTGTTCATGACACCGGCGACTTTGCCGACAAGTCCGTCGGGAACTTGAGAGTTGATTACGTAATGCCGTCAGCGAACCAGGTTGTTTTCGCCACCGGCGTGTTTTGGCCGGCAGCGGATGAACCGGACGCCGATCTGGTTGATGCTTCGGATCATCGAATGGTTTGGGCCGACATCGGCATCAAGCCGCAAACGCCATGACATCAGATCGATCCGGCGAAGGCCTGGAGGCAATAGTCCAGTACAACCAGCAAGCCTGGAACGAGCAGGTTCGAAAGCTGAATCGTTGGACGGTGCCAGTCAGTCCGGGGCAAATTGCGGCGGCACGTCGCGGCGAATTGAAAATCGACTTGACACCCAACAAACCGGTGCCGTTGAATTGGTTGGGTGAGTTATCGGGCGCGAACATTCTTTGCCTGGCAAGTGGTGGCGGGCAACAGGGGCCGTTGCTGGCTGCTGCCGGTGCCAACGTTTCGGTTGTCGATCAAAGTGCGAATCAGCTTGGGCAGGACCAGCTGGTTGCCGGACGCGAAGGATTGCAAATCGCCACGATTCAATGTGACATGCGAAACCTCGAACCGATTGCTGATTCAAGTTTCGATTTGGTTGTGAATCCCTGTTCGAACAGTTTTGTCCCCGACGTGCGGCCTGTCTGGCGTGAAGCATTTCGTGTGTTGCGATCCGGCGGGCGCTTGATTAGTGGCTGGATCCAGCCGCATGTTTTTCTGTTCGAGATGGATGATTTGGCGACTGGAAAAAAGGAAGTTCGATATCGCCTGCCTTATTCGGATGTGGAGCAACTGTCGCCGGAACAGCTCGCCAAATTTCGAAACGAACACGAACCGCTCTGGTTTGGACATACGTTGACGGACCAGATTGACGGGCAACTGGCAGCAGGTTTCTTGCTGAAGGACATGTACGAAGACGTTTGGGGAGAGCCCCCCTGGAATCAGCTCGATTCGCACATCGCGAGTTTCGCTGCAACGCTGGCCATCAAGCCCTGATCGCTCCGCTTCGAATCTCGCGGCCACCAGTACGAACCGGAACAAAATCACGCCATTGGACTTCACCGGGCAATTCAACGCTTGGCGCAAACTCCATGTGCAAAATCCGGCGATGCATCGTCGTGTCTGGTTCCGAGGGGAGACTGCCGTGCAACAACAGGGGCCGCATTAAAAACACTGTCCCTGCGCTCGTCAAAATTGTCTCGATGCAGTTTTGATCTGTTTCATTTTCCAGAGCGGTCGATTCGGAATTCAGATGCGATCCAGTGATGACCTGCAGCGGTCCGTTCTCCTTCAACATCGGGTCCAGATGAATTCGAACAGTCAACATGTTTTGCAACAAACCGTCGGGCGCGATCAAATGGGGGACGCCTGATTTGGTCGTTGGTTTGGAGAATGGGCTCGCATCGACCGGATGCTTTTGCACGGCGATCGTTTGATCCCGATGCCAGGGGAGGGCCCAGCCGGCACCTGGCGGTTTGTCAAACCAAAGCATTCGTACCAGGCCGCATTCTCTTCCCGGAATCGACGACAGGACGCTTCGCAGATTTTCCTTTTCCAGTACAACTCGCCAGCCGTCCCAGTGATCGAGCAGGTTTCGTGCTCCAAAAGTTTTTCCGCGAGTCGATAACGAACCGGAAACATTTTCGTCGATGAGCCGAACGCACTCCTGAATCATCGAATTGCACTCGAAGGCAGAGAGCAAATTGGGAAGCAGGCACCAGCCATTCCGGATGACTTGCGATGCTGGATCGCCAGTCGCCACAGGGTCCGCATTGAGAAACGCATTGGGTTTTGTCGGGTTCATGGCATGCGGGTCCGGGAGTTATCGGGCTACCTGGTTGGTTATCGACTGGATGGCATGGAATCAATGTAGGCCGGGATGAAGATGGTCTTGGCCACGAAAACCAGAGTTTTTCTCAAAACGCTCGCTGATTCAGCCTTTATTGTTGCCGGGGTGGTTCAAATTCGCTGATTTCATGCCATCATTGAAGGCTGGAAAAGAAACTTGGCCCCCACGGCCTGATCGGCCAGCAAGGAATTGAAGAATGAAATTGAAGTTTGCCGGTGTGCTGTTGGTCGCAGCAATCACCTGTTCGTCGGCCATTGGCCAGACCTACAACACGCTAATCAACAATGGTGCGTCGTCCAATCGCGTGGACATGATCTTTATCGGCGACGGTTACACATCCAGCCAGATCAATTCGGTCTACGTCGATCATATTAACTCCACGCTTGACCATTTTTTCAACAGCTCATTGGGCAGCCCGCTGACCCGCTACGACAAATTCTTCAACGTTCATCGGGTGAACGTAATCAGTAACGAGTCGGGTGCGGACCGGCCACCGGAGAACATATTCAAGGATACGGCGCTGGATGCCAGTTACTGGTGGGGCGGAACCGAACGATGTTTGTACTTCAATACAACCAAGGCCAACAATGCAGTTGCCATTGCGCTTTCCGGGTCAGGCATCGACACGAACGACGGAATGCTGCTGGGCGTTGTGAACGATGACAAGTATGGAGGCTGTGGTGGACAATGGGGCGTTTACGCCGGAGCCAATGGTTCGGCTCGTGAAGTTGCACTGCACGAGATCGGCCATTCCTTTGCAAATCTGGCAGACGAATACGCTTACGGCGGCCCGGCAAATTATTCGGGTGGAGAACCTGGTGCATGGAACCTGACGAAGAACCCCTCAACCGGCAAATGGGATCGTTGGGTCGGATACGTTGACCCGGATACCAACATCGGAGCGATCGGCTATTACCAAGGCGGAGGTTACAGCGAAACAGGCATCTATCGACCCTCGGACGATTCCAAGATGCGTGCACTCAATCGGCCATTCGACGCGATCAGCCGCGAGAAATTCATCAACGACATTTACGAAGAAGTCGATCCGCTCGATTCGTGGCTGGACAACTCTTCCACTTTGTTGGATCCAAATTCGTTGTGGGTTGATACAGTCGATCCTTCAGTGATCAACGTGAAGTGGTTTCTGGACGGCAACCCTCTGGGATTGATGGGGGAAACGCTGGATTTGATGTCGCTTGGATTGGGCATCGGACAATACGAGTTCACTGCGTATTCCTATGACTCCATTTTGGACCACGCTTTCACTGGCGATTCGCTGGATTGGTGGAGGCTGGATGCCACGCCGCTTGAGCAGTCGGTATCATGGACCGTTCTCTGGTCGATTCCGGAACCGACATCGATTCCGGTTTGCCTGGCAGTAATGGTACTGGCAAGTTATCGTCGCAATCGGCGGATCAACGCATAACAAACATCAACTGCGGATTTCAAAAAATGCCGAATCGATTCTGTTTTGGTTTGTTCTGTTTCTGTTTGGCATTTATGGTTGGCACCGTTGTGAGTTCTCATACGTCCGAAGGCCAGGGCTCAAAGACGATTGTGTTCCTTGGGGATTCGATCACCGAGGCGGGCGCAGCACCGAACGGATACGTCACCTTGCTGGGCGAATCGCTCCAGAAGCATTTTCCCGATGTTGGCTACAAGGTGGTCGGTGCGGGTATCAGCGGCAACCGGGTTCCCGATATCCAGGCACGATTGGACCGGGATGTTCTCGTTCACAAACCTGATGTCGTTGTAATCTACATCGGTATCAATGACGTTTGGCATTCGCAAAGTGGCCAGGGAACTTCCGAGGCCGATTTTGAAGCGGGTCTGCACGACGTGATCAAAAGAATTCGTGCAGCGGGAAGCAAAGTTCTGCTATGCACCCCCAGCATGATTGGAGAAAAAACCGACGGCTCCAATTCGCTGGACGAGATGCTGGAATCGTATTCCGGAATCAGCCGCAAGGTTGCTCGCGAAACCGGTGTGGCCCTGTTTGACCTTAGAAAGTCGTTTGTTCGTGAACTGAAAATCCGTAATCCGGACGGAAAAGAATCAGGCGTTCTCACGTCGGACGGCGTTCATCTGAATACGGCCGGAAACCAGTTTCTGTGCGATTGCCTGCGGCCATGGGTTCATTCCGTGACAACCGGAAACTGCATTCGACACATCGTGCTGTTCAAATTCCAGGAAACAGCGACGGCTGCAGATATCAATTACATCGCAGATGAATTCGCCAGGCTGAAAGAAAAAATCGAATTCATGCAGGAATTCGAAGCCGGCATCGACATCAGCCCCGAAAATCTGAATCAAGGCTACACGCACGCCTTTGTCGCGACATTTCCCGACGCGGCAGCGAGGGACGCTTATCTGGTCCATCAGGCCCACAAGGATTTTGTTTCCATCCTGTCGCCGCATTTGGACAGTGCGCTGGTGATTGATTTCCTGGGCAAAGGCAAGTGTCCGTGAGTAGACGTGCGATTATTTGTCGGGAATCACCGCTTTGCCGTCACCTTTGATTACGACTAGTTGATGATTCTCAACGTCGTACTGGTATGTCGAGCCTCCCGGCAAGAGCGGAAGTTTGCCATCCAGTTGGTAATAGACCATGACTTTTTCCATGAACTCTTCATTGTCTTTGGGGTATCGGCCATGTTCTGCATTAAAAAAGTTCAGTGCCTGGGTCACGGCAAGCTTTGCAGATTGTTCCATAAGAGGGCCAATCGCCGCTGCCGATCCTATCAAGGGAACCGCCAGTCGTTTCTGGTCGATTTGTGAATCGCTGACTTTCTCACCGGCGTTCGGATCGTACTCACCGATCTCCCCGGTTTTCTTGCCGAAGATTCCGGTGTTCTCTTTTTTGGTTGTGCTTTCGGGCGGGGTGCATCCGAACAGCAAAAGGCCACAGGCAATCAAGAGTGTTTTGGCAACCAGGTATTTCATGGGTTTTTTCTCCCCAAAGGGTTTTACTTCGGAACAGGTACATGCCAACAGTGGCTGAATTGGGAAATGTCAGCGTTTCATTTCGCTGTTGCATTGGCATTTACCTTTTATCATCCGCCTGTTCAGTAATAGAATCAAGTCTGCAAGGGGACTTTTACCGGTGAATGGCGTTGTGGATTTGAATGCATGAGCAAGTTTTGGGCTGCATTTTCACAAAAACCTGCCGGAAAAATCTGCGGAAAGCTGGTTGCGGTTGGGCAACTGGCTGGCCGGAACACGGTTTCTCGCGCGAGTCGGTTGCGATGAGGATTTCGATCTGCGATCAGAATTCGTAATTTTGTATTCATAATTGACTTGCCGAATCTGGCAGGTGTTGATAAAGATCGAAACCTCTTGCTCCCACTGCCAGAAGTGGTTTTCTGTCGCTCCCGCACTGGCTGGCAAAAAAGTTCGTTGCAGTGCGTGCAACACGGTATTTCAGGTGGCTGGCAAGCCAGGAGCAGGATCTGGTTCTCCGGTTTAGGCAAAACAGCGCCAAAACCCGCTCTGCAGAAACCGGCTGTCGAGGAGCAATCGCCTTGCGAATCACTCGCGGAAAGTCGGAGTTCAACGAAGCCAGAGCGCAGGCTGGTTATTCGATCATGGGACGGGGCATTATCGGAATGTTCGCGCCCCTGTTTGGAGTGGAGCCAAAGTTCGTCGGGAGTTTCGGCTCGGGATACTGGTTCGTTGCCGGCCTGATCGTGCTGGTCGGCTGTCCGGCGTGCTGGCTCATGAGTTTGGGCATTTCACGCGGCGCGGGGAAATGTTTCTGACCTGGCTGATTCGGACAGTCAACATGTGGTCGTACCGGGCAGCGTTTGAACGCGACCGCTGGGATGAATGGCTGGAGCAGAGCTCTTATTCGTGGGACATCCGGTTGGGCTGGATTCTGTATTTTGCGAGCGGAGTGGTTTGGGTCGCGAGGCTGGCGTTGAAGGGTCTGTATATGGTGTGAGCCTACTTTTGTTCGGGCCTGATGCAGAAGATGGAGTACGACGCCGACCGGTTCGAAGCACGCTTGGCCGGCAGTCGCTGTTTTGCAACGACATGTTGGCAAATGCAGTTGTTGAACCTTTGTTTCGCTGGAGCTGTTGAGGATCTGAACCGGTTCAAGCGCGAAGGCCGATTGCCGGACAATTTGCCGGCACTCGTGGTTGCCAATGTTCCGCTGGTTCCAAAGGAATTGTTGCGAAAAGTCGAAGAGACCAGGGACGAACGGGTGGTCCAGGCGTTAATGACCAGTGTCCGGCAATTGCACGACTATCTGGTCGAAATCAAGTCCGTGTGCAGCGGCGTCCATTATCCGTTCAGCCACGCGAAGGGAAATGTTTCGCTGGGTTTCTATCTGATCAGGAAAGATTCGTCGCGTGATGATTATGGTCAGGTGATCGAGGACAGCATGGAATTGATCAAGAGCACCGGAATCGTCATGCAGCGCTGCGCTTCGCGACTCGCTTCGATTGCGGAAAAGGTGGAAGGAGCGTTTGGGCTCCAGCCGCTGGACTTGCCTTCCGAATTGACCGAGATCGAAGAGGAAGAAGAAACGGAATAATGATTGAGGGCACTTTGGTTGAAGATGGAATTCCGATTTCGCTTCCGGCTGGCGAAATGGAATTTGGCCGCTATGATGATATCACTTTGCCCCAGTGATTCATGGAAAATTGACGATGTCCGGCCAATTTCTGCTGCGAAATGTCCCGCAACGTACCCAGCGATGGCTTGACCGGGAGAGTCGGAGGCAAGGCGTTTCCCGCAACTCGCTGGTTCTGTCGCTGCTTGAAAACGTATTGCAGGAACGATTGGGACCTAAGTTGTTCGCCGAAGCATTGGATGATGAATCGGTTGGTATTCCCGATGCTTGCGAGCACCATTTTACGTTCATCGATTTGTTTGCCGGGATCGGCGGATTGCGACTGGGGCTGGAATCGGCTGGCGGGAAGTGTCTTTTTTCCTGCGAGATCGATCCGCATGCCCAGCAAACCTACGAAGCCTGGTTTGGCGAGCGGCCGGTTTCTGACATACGGGATTTTGTTTCCGGCGTAGGTGTTCCGCATCACGATGTTTTGGCCGCGGGTTTTCCCTGCCAGCCGTTTTCCATTGCGGGAGTTTCGAAAAAGAACAGTCTTGGAAGGGAGCATGGTTTCAATGACAAGGCGCAAGGAACATTGTTCTTTCAGCTTGCGACGATGATCGAAATCATGAAGCCGCCGGTGTTACTGCTGGAGAATGTCAAGAATCTTCGGTCCCACAACAAAGGTGATACATGGCGCACCATCGCCGGTCGGTTGGATGAACTTGGCTATTCCGTCTTCGACAAAACCATTGACGCGGCCGCCTGGGTTCCACAACATCGCGAAAGGATTTTCATTGTCGGTTTGCGGCGCGAGGTTTTTGGCGATGAGCCAACGTTTGAGTTTCCCCGGTCGCCCAGCGAGAACTTGCCAAAACTGGCGGACATTCTGGAACCGGAATCGAATGTGCCCGAGAAATACACGCTGAGCGACAAGCTTTGGGAATATCTTCAGCAGTATGCCCTTCGACACAAAGCCAAAGGAAACGGTTTCGGATTTGGCCTGGCGGATCGTAACGGCATCACCCGGACGCTGAGCGCGCGATATTACAAAGACGGTTCGGAAATTCTGATTCCACAGGTCCCGCGAAAAAATCCGCGGAGGTTGATGCCCGTCGAAGCGGCCCGGCTGATGGGGTTCCCTGACCGGCTGGCGAATCGTCAAGTTGTTTCCGATACCCAGGCCTATCGCCAGTTTGGAAACGCCGTGGTTCCCAAAGTGGTCGCTCCCATCGCCCGTCAAATTGCCAACGCGCTCAAGAATCAAGTGGTCAATGCCAAATAGGCCTGTTTCGGTGATGAATCACCGTCATCGAGTTGCCTTTTTCGAAAGAAGAGTTGTCCGATGAACACAAATTTTCTTGCCCGGGACCGTCTGTTTGTACGTGCCGCCTTGTTTTTCGTCGCGTGGATCGTGGTCGGCATCAATGCCGTTTGCTTTGCGGTTCAGGAACAAGCGGCAGCGGAAACGAATGCCAGTTCCGAATCAACGACGTGGCTGATCATTCGTCATGCCGAGCGGGACGGCGAGAATGATGCTCTGACAGACGCGGGCAAGAACCGGGCAGGAGTGCTGCAGCAGCTGGGCGCGGTCCTGAATGTCTCGGCAGTTTATTCGACTGATTTCGTTCGAACCAAAAGCACGGTGCAACCGCTGGCGGATTTGCTGGGTCAAGAGATACAGCTTTATGAAAAAACGACAGATGAATGGTACGAAAACGTCCGGAAAGAAAATGTGGGAGGTGTTGTGCTGATCGTTGGTCATTCCAACACTGCTGGAGTGATCGCCGGAAAATTCGCCGGCGTTGAGCCCTTTGCCATTGGACATGACGAATATGACAGCCTGTTTGTTGTGACTTCGAAGAGCAATAATTCGTCCGTCGTCCGGCTGAAATACGGGCAGACTTCGGCCGGAGCCGAATCCGCCTCTCCGGAAAACATGGGCCCGATCAAATCATCGAAAATCCCTTGACTTGACCGATTCTGCACCGGCGATTTGCGTCGAGAGGTCTTCAATCCGGTTGACGACGACGTGGATTACGCCGCTGCGGTTTTCGAGTTTGCCATGGGCCAGCCAGGCAGTAGATAACCGGCAAATCTGGCGATAACGTTCCCAGACATGAGGCTTGACGACCAGGTTGGCGACACCCGTTTCGTCTTCCAGTGTGACGAACGTGATTCCTTTGGCGGTCGATGGCCGCTGGCGCATGATGACCAAACCTGCCACCCGAACCTGGCGGCCATCGGGGCGACGGGCAAGTTCTTCGGCTGCGACGACTCGCAACTCTGCCAGCCGCTCGCGATGCAAACCAATCGGATGCCCACGCAACGACAGGCCCACTGTGCGGTAGTCCGCAGCGATCGCCTCGTCGGGTTGCATCGCTGGCAACAGTTCGGCGATTTCGTCATCGTTGTCATTGCTTCCGGCCAGCAGCGGGTGATCGGCGGCCCGGGTTTCCTGACCGAGTGCTTGCCACAGCGCCGCCCGGCGATCCTGGTTCAATGAAGCAAACGCGTCGGCGTCACTCAGCCGCGAGATGACTCCACGCCCCAACCCCGTGCGTCGCGCAAATTCGGATACGGTTTGATAAGGCCCGTTTTTGTTTCGCTCCTCAACAATGATTTTCCCCGCCTCCTGCCGCATCCCGGAAATCTGCCGCAGGCCCAAACGCAGGGCGTAATCGTGGGATAGGCTTCCAGCCTGTCGTACTTCATCCCCAACAGGCTGGAAGCCTATTCCACGTTCCAGCGTGTTGTCCCAGTCGCTGCGGTTTACATCGGCCGGTAACACTTCAACGCCATGCCGTCGCGCGTCGGAAACCAGTTGCGCTGGTGCGTAAAAACCCATCGGCTGGGCGTTCAGAATCGAAGCCGTGAACGCCGCCGGATAATGACGCTTGAGCCACGCCGATACATAAACCAGCAAGGCAAAACTGGCCGCGTGCGACTCGGGAAAACCGTACTCGCCGAAGCCGCGAATCTGTTTGAAAACCGCTTCGGCAAACTCCTCCGACAGGCCCCGCTCGGCCATCCCGTCCATCAGCTTCTGCCGGAATTTTTCGATCACCCCGGTCTTTCGCCACGCCCCCATCGCGCGCCGCAACTGGTCTGCTTCACCCGGTGTAAAACCTGCCGCCACGATCGCCAGACTCATCGCCTGTTCCTGGAACAGCGGCACTCCCAGCGTCCGGTCCAGCACCGCGCGAATCGCATCGTTCGGATAGACGACCGGTTCCTCGCCGTTTCGTCGCCGCAGATAAGGGTGCACCATGTTCCCCTGGATCGGACCGGGCCGGACAATCGCAACTTCTATCACCAGGTCGTACCAGCAGCGCGGTTTTAGTCGCGGAAGCATGCTCATCTGGCCGCGACTCTCGATTTGAAAAACGCCGACCGTATCCGCCGCACAGATCATGTCATAAGTCGCGACGTCTTCCTGCGGAATGTTGGCGAGCGTCAGGGACTGGCCCCAGTGCTGCTGGATCAGATCAAAACATTTGCGAATCGCCGTCAGCATTCCCAGGCACAGACAATCGACTTTCAACAATCCCAGTTCCTCCAGGTCATCCTTGTCCCACTGGATCACAGTCCGGTTTTCCATCGCCGCGTTTTCGATCGGGACCAGTTCGTCGAGGTTCCCTTCGGTCATTACCATTCCGCCAACGTGCTGCGAAAGATGTCGGGGAAAACCCAGAATCTGGTCGATCAGCGCAACCAACTGCGCACCGATTCGCGACTGGGGATCAATCCCCGCCGCGTGACAGCGAACGTCCAGATCTTCGGCGTTGTGATATCCATCGACCTGTCGGGCCAGGGCCTCGACCCGGTCCAGCGACATGCCCAGTGCCTTGCCGACGTCGCGGACGGCGCTGCGGGTCCGATAAGTGATCACGGTCGCGGCCAGCCCCGCCCGGTGCCGCCCATACTTTTCGTAGAGGTACTGCAGGACTTCTTCGCGACGTTCGTGTTCGAAATCGACGTCGATATCGGGGGCTTCGTTTCGTTCGCGACTAATGAAACGCTCGAACAACAAGTTTGTCGAATTCGGATCAACGCTTGTCACACCGAGTGCAAAACAAACCGCCGAGTTGGCGGCACTTCCCCGCCCCTGACAGAGAATGCTGTGGCTGCGGGCAAACCTGACGAGGTCCCAGACGGTCAGGAAATAGGGCTCGTAGTGCAGTTCCTCGATCAGAGCCAGTTCGTGTTCGATCTGGTTGCGGACTTTGTCGGTCACGCCATCGGGCCAGCGGTTGCGGGCTCCGTCCCACGTCAGCTTCGTCAAATATTCGATCGGCGTCTGACCATTCGGAGCCAGTTCGCGGGGATACTCGTATCGCAACTCGTCCAGCCGAAACGCACACCGCTCGGCAATCACCTGCGTCTGCCGAATCGCATCGGGAATCGCCGCGTATTGTTTTTTCCGTTCATCGACCGAGTGCAAATGTCGCCAAGCGTTGGGGAGCAGCAACTCTTT
>JAYVKA010000160.1:0-2550 GCA_043768885.1 Planctomycetota bacterium | reverse complement strand
CCGCGATGAAGGCCGATTTTTCCATTGAAGTCGAGAGTTCAACTTCGTTCCCTGCTTGATTGTTCCCTGCTTGATGGAACGCGGTTCCGCTTCACTTGTTTCACTCGCCGAACCTATCGGCTGGAGGTTTCGATGTCTCAGGTTTACGCTGCTGAATGTCTGATTGAATGCGACAAAGCCGGGGGCGGCAAGATTCGCCCGGGCGAATTCGTGATCGATCCAGACGCGTGGATGCTCTGTTTGCCAGGCTATCGGAACGCGGCCGCGAGATTCAAGCCGGCCGACGAAGCGACGGCCGCGAAAGTGGCCGACGAAACGGCCGCCCGTCAGCCTGTTGTGGATCAAACCAAAATCTATCTGCAGGTCGAACTGAACAAGCTGGCCGAAGCCGGTTCGTTGCAGATCGACCCGCTGACCGGATTCTTCCGACGCGGCCCGGACGGCGTTCTGCTCGGCAACCTGACCAACTACCAGGCGCACGTTCTGGAAACCGCCGACGGCTACGGGCTGAAGCCTGCCGTTTCGCTCTGATCAATTCTCGCTCTGATCAATTCTCGCAATGGTGACGAATGGCCACAGAAACAACTCGCGACCGGCTTCGAAAACTATCGGGACGGCGTTTTGAACCTGTCACGCTGCCGGGCTTCGGTCCGTTGCGTGTTCAGTCGCTGAACGAAGGCGAACGGTCGATCGTCGAAGAATTCGCGACCGGCGACCGCCGCCGCATGAAACGCGCCATCGTCGCGTTGTCGTTGGTCGAAGAACTGAAACCCGATCGCGTTTATACGTTCGACCCGAACGACTCGAAGCAACTCGCCGGCGTTCTGGATGAACTGGAAACAATCGACGGCGCGGTCATTGATCTGGTGGTGGCAAGTTCGATGAAGCTGAACCGTATTTCGGAGGCTGACATCAAGTCGCTTCTGGGGGAGCCCGCCGTGATCTGATCAACGACCCGATGTTGCGTTTCGCGTATCGGCTCGGTTTTCATTTTCAGGCGTTGAACCCGGTTCGTGATGTTCTGTTTGCGATGGATCGCCGAGCGCTGGCTTATTGGATGGCGTTCCTGCAACTGGAACCGCCCGAATCGGAACGGGCCGACCGCCGGGCAGCCGTGCATACGGCCTTTCTTGGCGATCGGTTCGGAATGGCGGAAACGCCGACCGACCCGAACGCCCTGATTCTGGACTGGAAGCAACTCAGCGAACCGCCGCGGGACATTCGCGGCGACGAAGCCCGCAAGAACGAAGCCGACGCCCTGATTCTGGCGATCAATACGATTTTTCGACACTAACAACGGAAAGCCGAAAGCCCTTCAACCCCGCTTTCCGCTTTCCATTTTTTTTTGAGGCAACCGAAGGCCAATCGCTGGCGACATCGTCGCGAACCTGACAGCAACGACCACAGGCTGGACTGCGCCAATCCTGTCGGCCGTGACGCCGCTGAACGTGCTGGCGGCCGCGGCCGTCAGCTTTGTCGGAACGGCCGTCAATCGCTTCAACGAAGTCGGGTCGGCGCTGGACGATATGTCCAAACGCACGGGCGTCAGTGTCGAAGCTTTGTCGCAACTGGAATATGCCGCGCAGCAAAGTTCAACCAGTATGGCGACGCTGCAAATGGGGCTCGTGAAAATGGGCGCGTTCCTGGCAGCTGTGAAGGACGGGTCGGCCGACGCGAATCGAACGCTTTCGCAATTAGGACTGACCGCCGCACAATTCGAGAACATGCCGGCGGACGGACAGCTGCGACTGTTCGCCGAAGCGATCAGCAGAGTTCCGCCAGGGGCGGCGCAGTCCGTCGCCGCAATGAAAGTCTTTGGAAAAGGCGCGGTCGATCTGTTGCCGATGCTGAACGCGGGTTCCGCTGGAATCGCCGCCATGATGCTGGAAGCCGACCGGCTTGGAATCACCATGACCGCCAGGTCGGCGGCGGCCGCGGCTGAATTCGGCGATTCATTGGACCGACTGAAAGCGACCTTTAACTCGCTGGTGGTCCAGATCGGTTCTCAGTTCGGCCCGATCCTGACGGACCTGGCCGAAACGTTTTCGGCTTTACTGTCTGACAACGGCGACATGATTCGAACAACCATCACGCTGGTTGCTGTTTTCGGGGCTGTGGTTTTGGCCACGAAGGCGATGACCTACGCAACGCAAGCCTACGCGACCGCGCAGGCGTTCGTCATGGCACTGGCGGCCGGCCCGGCCGGCTGGGTCAAACTGGCAGTCGGACTGGCGGCGGCGACCACGGCCGCCAGCTATCTGAACGGCCAATTCTCGGACCTGAATCGGCAGCTTGACAATCAGATCTCGCAGAACACCGGGCAACAAAGTTCGCTGCGCGCCACACGGGCCGAACTGACGGCCACGACGGACGCCGCGAACCGATACGCCAACGCGGTTGAATCGATGGCGGCCCAATACGATACAACGGTTCTACCAAAGTCGATCGCTTTACGGAACGAAATCGCCCGGATGGCGTTTCAGTTCAGCGAAGCCGAAAAATCGGGCCGCGAATTGGCGTTGTCCTGGAGTCAATTTGAGAACCTGAAAG
>JAYVKA010000159.1:0-3355 GCA_043768885.1 Planctomycetota bacterium | reverse complement strand
CGAAGTTGCCGGACGGTGTCTTCGCGAATCGTTTTCAGGCGGCTTTGCAGATCATCGACCTTGACCGATTCGTCCAGCCCGTCCAGCTCGCCGATGATGTCGCGGACTTTGCCGATCATCAGGTCGGCGGCAAAGTAGCTGTTGATTTCGTCGGTCGATTTGAAACCGGCGACGCGGGTTTTGACTCCGGTCAGAATCCGTTCGGCGGCGTTCATCAGGGCCGAAGCGCGTCGATTGCGGCCTTCGACAATCTGCATCTTGCGACTGTCGAACGCCGAATGGATTTCTTCCCGTTTTTCAACGAGTTGCGCAACGTATTCGTCAAACTCGGCAAAGCGGCCTTCGAGTTCCTCGACCTGAACCATCAGTTTGGTCAGGTACTCGTCGCATTTTTCCGGCGTGTCGCAGACGTCGATGTAGTTGATAACGGCCTGGTTGAGCAGTTTCAGCTGGGCCGAAAATTCTGCGGCTCCTTCGGTCGTCATCAGCTCGCGGGTCCGCTTTTTCAGAACGGCGCGGGTCTGGTTGATACTGGAGTAAATCGCCGAAACGTTGTCGATGATCCGTGTTCGCTGGGTGGCGTCGTCGATGCGAAGATTACTGACGATTTCGATCAGCATTTCCAGTTCGGTGGCCCCGGCGGCGAGTGCTTCGTCAAGCTTCTTCGATTCGGTGACGGTTTTGACCGCTTCGATGCTGCTTCGCTGCGTATCGACCCGTTTTTGATAGGGATCAAGCGCGGCGTCCCGTGCAAGGAACTCGATGCATTTGTGCGAAAGCCGATCGCTGGCTTCGATCACCGATTTTTCGAGCGTATCGACGGCGGCGAGGTCGATGTATTTCAGTTCACGCACGGAAATCAGCTGGCCACGCGATTTGCGCAGATCTGATAGAGACGCTACGTAGTCGTCGATGACTTCGTATCGGCGGCGGCCCGACTGGCTGATCGCTTCTTCGGTTTGTTTTTTCGTCGCCGCGAACTGGTCGCGAGTGTTGGCACGGATGCGAACGACTTTTTCGAATTCATCGACTGCTGATTTTGCCGAGTCGCGAATCTGTTTGAGGGTCTCGGCGAGGTTCATCGCGGCTGGATCGCCCAGCCAATACCAGGCGTCGAGCGTGACGCCAGTTTTTTTCACGAGATCGATGTAGAGGTCGGCGTAAGCGTCATCTTTGGAAATCAGCGTCAGGATTTCCTGACACTCGGCCATGCCTCTTACGATGTCCCGGTTGCCGATCTTGTAAAGCATTGAATCGGTCTTGACCGTCGTGTTCATGCCGTCGGCGACGAATGGGGTTTGCCAGATCTGCAGAGCGTGATGTTTCTGGGGCTGATTCTCGGTCCGGAAAACGACGAGTTGTCCGTTGTCGAAAAATGAATATCCGTGGCACTGGACCGGCGGCTGGACCTGCAACTGGATCATGTTGTAGGAGAGCAGCACGTACTGCCCGGTCGACTGGCTGTAGAAAACGTACAGGTGGTCTTCGCCGTTGGCCGCAGGAAGCCGTCGTTCGAACTGCAGGTCGGTCAGGCTGGATTCAAAGGTCCGGAACTCGCCAGACTGAAGATAGTAGCCGTTGGTGAAGATCAGCCCGTGGTCTTCGGGAAGCATTACGCATGCCTGGCCGATCGAGTCGATTCGCTGGACGGTCTGCGTTTTGCGATTGTAAGCGAGGTAACGAAACGCGAGTTCGCGGAACGGTCGCATTTTCAGCAATATGATGTTGCCTACGAGGGCGTAAAAAAACTCCGCGTCATCGAGTGTTTGATCGGGGTCATCGACTGGTTCGCGGTAGATCCCGATCCCGTCGTCGGTGTTGTCTTCGATTTTTATTGTCAGGTCACCGCCGACAGCCTCGACGAAAATCGCGTCGTCGATCGAAATGTGCGGGTGTTTTCCGGAACGATGCAGATCTCGATGGGTGCGGGTCCAGGTGAAATCGTGCTGGGCCGGGAGGTGGATATCGTGTTCGCTGCGACCGTCAACATATTCGAGTGCTCCGTCGCGAACGAGCCACTTGAAGGCTTTGATATCACGGACCGATTTCCCGGTTTGAAACAGGAAATAGAGGTAGGGCGGGGCTTCATAGAAACGCGAAAACTGTGCTTCGCGATAGTACTTGTAGACTTGCTGAAAGTCGGTCCGGAATGCCTGGGCGCTGATCAGGTCGAGCGGCCGCTCTTGAAACGTGAGGTCGCTGAACTTGTAAACAGCAAAGACATCGGCGAGCTCGGTGACGTTCTTGAGGCCGAGGTGAACGTTGTAGCCGAGTATGAAATGTTTGCCGACGGGAACGATGTCACGCGGTTTGCAGTTATGCTCGGTGGTGATTCGTTCGGTTGCGAGGAGTTGCGTTGGGATCGCGCCAAAGACTTCGCGGCGGGCCTCGTTGAGTCGTGCCATTCGCTGGCGCAGTTCTTCCCCCTGGCTGCGCAGTCGATTGCGGATGATTTCGTAGGTGCCGCGTTCGAGTTCGGAAGGTGCGTCGCTCTTTACATCTGGCGCAGCGGTATCCGACAGTGCAGCGGAGTTCGGTCGTGATGTTGGCTGTTTGGCCATATTTGTGGCCGTTCACTCCGTGAACGTGCGGCTATTTGGGTTATGTAGGACGGGCACTCTTGCCCGTTTTTCTTCCATTCATTCGGGGGTCGGGCAGGAGTGCCCAACCAACAACGTGGCTACGACTTGCCTTTCGTTTTTGCTGCAGCTACGCCGAGGTCGGCGAGTTTTTGGTTGCCGATTCCGGCAACGCCGATCGATTGAAGGAAGGAGATGAGATCGGCCCGAATACCCTCGTCGGATTTCACGATCCACTGACCGACGAGCGCGGAGATCGTCAGGTTTTTGACGTCGTTGCTGTTCACGCCGAACAGTTCGATGTACTGCTGGATTTGTTCGCGCAGATTGCCTGCGTCACCACTGGCCAGTTTTTGGCCGATGCCGGTTAGCACGCTGCTGTTGCCGACCAGTCGATCAATTTGCTTGCCAGCGGTGATCGAGCGAACGAGGCTGTCGAAGAACTGGTTGTCGCCACCAACGATGTCGATGTTGGCTGACTTGAGCGCTTCGCCCAACATGCGGGCCTGTGCCTCTGCAATTTTGTGCTGGGTCGCAATGGCTTGCAGTTCGATTTCCTTGTCCTTGTTCAATCGCAGCTTGAACTCCTCGTGTTCCTTGCCGACGCTGTCGAACAGTTTCATCGCTTCGGCTTTTTCCGTGATGCCTTTGGCTTCTGCCGCGAACTTCACTTCCAGTACGCGAGCTTCGGCTTCCCCTTCTTTGGTTACACCGACGGCCAGTGCCTCTTTGCCGCGAGCTTCGGCTTCGGCCTTCTTCTGCAGCACGTCGGCTTC
>JAYVKA010000158.1:0-8312 GCA_043768885.1 Planctomycetota bacterium | reverse complement strand
GTCTCCCGGCAAATTTCAACCGCCCGATTTTTTGCCGTGGCGGTTCCAGACCAGTTTTCGCTGAATTTCTTCCTTCAAATGGGAAACAACCGAATTCCTGTCGGTTTGCCGCAGTATGTCGCGGACGACCTCTTTCGCTGAATGCGGTCCCCACGATCCTCCCTGCTCAAAATAATGTTGGGCCGATTTTCCAATAATGTAGGCACTGAATCCGGCCGCAACTCCCTGGGGAATCAACGTCAATGCTGTTCCCAGTGTTCCCGTGACCAACTTGAACAGGCTTGAACCCCAATTGGTCAACTCGCCCAACGCGATCAATCCAGCCGCCCCGGCAATTGTTTTCGCCAACCCCCGGGCCTGTCCCATCGAGAAATTCAAACCATAAACCCGCGACAGAGTCACGACCATCATCGCATCCACTGCCAAACCGCCAACGACATCCACGCCGGGAATCGGATTTGCGGCAACCACAACGGCCTTGGTACCAGCCATCCCCCAAATCACCTTGTCGGCACGGGACTTTCTCAATCGAATGCGGGTCGAACTGATCCGGTCACTCTTGTCCGCAGCGTACATCGCGGCATTGAGGGCGATCAGCCCCAGCCCTTCCCGTTCCAGCACATCCAGAATCAGCGCCTTGAGCCCGCCAACATCGTCTTCCGGACGACGCCATTCAGTCCGCTCGCCCCCGCCCGGCAAATCGATCAATGTTTCGATCGCACGAGGATGTGCGGAGGTGGTTACAACAAGGTCATCGGGAATCAATCCAGAAATGCGTGTCCGAATCCGTTGCAAAAGAGCCTGCAAATCCTCTGCCGAATAAAGATCCTGCTTGTTGAAAACCAAAATGATCGGCTTATCGACTGCCGCCAACAACACCAGCGAAGAATATTCAACCTCGTTGATATCCGAATCGATCACGAACAAAATCAGGTCCGCTTTTCTGGCTGTCACTTCGGCAAGTTCCGCGCGACCGACCCCGCCAACTTCATTGATTCCGGGAGTATCGACCAGCACGATTTCGCTGTCTTCCAGCCCCTTGATCCGGTGACCTGTCCCTTCCCAGGCAGTTCCCCAAACTTCCCTGGTCCAACCACCCTGAACATCGACCGCAGCGACTTCGCGACCGATCAAGGCATTGATCAGTGCCGATTTGCCCGTGCTAATCTCCCCAAAGATGACAATCTCAACCCGTCGGGTGGTCAACTTTTCGTACATCAGATTGAGTTGCGAAAAATCATTTTGCAGCTCGGTCCGTTCCGACTCCGAACAGCCCCGCAGTTTTTCCAGCGTCGAATTCACCGCCTCCATCGCCTGGCGGTATTGGTAATCCTGGTTATTGGGTTGATCGTTCATCAGTTAGGAGGGGCCGCTATGGTTGACTATTGTTTCGAGCCCAGTTTCTGCCGCGCAGTCTGAACCAGTTTTCGCAGTTCGTCCATCGTGGTAACCGCTTGCCACTGACGCCGGGCCAGACTGGCCAGGCCCCCTTCGGTCATCTGCATTTCACTCCGGAAGTACTCCACAAATACCGCACCAATCCACCGCGTGATCAGCGCCTGAATCACGCCCTGCATCGCGTTTCCGGCCAATGTACCGGCGATTGGCACTGTCTTGATCAACGAAGCAACGACCGCAGCCAACGCTAACGACGCACCCTGGGAACCAACGACGCCAACCAGAATTTTTCCCATCTGCCCCAGCCATTTCGATGCGGTCTGCAAATCGACTTTCTGCTGGTAAACAGCCGCCAGGTCCAGGATCATTTTTGTCGAAATGCCAACGCCGGCGGCAAGATCAATCAGTGGAAATGGATTGACGGCGGCAACGCCGGCTGCTCCCCACTGATACCGTTCTACAATCGCCCAGGCCTTTTCATCCAGCGCCTGCCGGGCCCGATCCTTGGCCTTTTCCAAAACCCCCCGTGACTGCAACAGCAAATTTGCCATTAGTAAATCCTTGCCGTCCCCCCGTACGACTTCGATCATCCGGCTGGCGAGTGCCGAAATCTCGGGTTGAACTTCGACAGTTTGCGACACCACCGTTCCATCGACGGTAACCCGATTGCGTTGGCGACTGCCCAGCTGGGCCTGGACCGGAACAATCTCGGTCTCTTTGACAATACCACGCGTCTGACGACTAATTTGGCCAATCAGTTTTTCCCGGTCCGCCTCCAAATACCAGTCAGTCTTGTTCAGGCAAACAAGAATTCGTTTTTCCATCTGACCCAGTCGTTCGATCAGTTTGAACTCGCTGTCCCGCAAGGGCCCGTCCAGCACCAACAAAACAATATCCGCATCGCGTGCCGATTCTGCGGCAACGAAAACATGTTCAGCTCCGTCAACTTCACCAACGCCTGGCGTATCCACCAACACAACCCGGTCCACACCAGGCCAGGGGATCTCGTTACGGGTAACCGTTGTTCCGCCCCGTACATCGGTTGCAAAAACATCGCGACCGGCCAACAGATTCAACACCGAAGATTTGCCGCTACTGATGGTTCCAAAGGCGACGATCTCCAGGGTTTTCGATTCCCGTTTTTCTTCCAATTCGGCCAACAGCGGATCCAGTTCCGCCTGCATTATCGGGTCTTCGCCACTGGATTCCCTCAGGCGCGCTACCTGTTCCAGATTCTCTTCGATCTCGGCGGCTTTTTGAGCATCGCTTAACTTGCTGGGACTACGGCTCCGTCGTTCCCGTGCCAGCCGCTTTCGAATGGTGGTCCCGTAAAGTTTCCAGACCGTCCAGGCGATGCTCCCCAGCAACAAAATCGCACCGGAAATCACTGCAACCAGGTACAATGTTCCCCACATCGGCCCGATCGCCGAAATACGTTCGTATTTGTCCACGATCCATGCCGGCATCCAGATCAGCACCATGCCGACTGTCGCTGCGAGGATAACAAGCAGAATTCCAGAGAGTGTATTGCGAATGTTCATCGTTTGAATGTCAGAATTCGAACCGGTGTCCGGCCAGACAGCGAGAAATGCCCAGGAGCTTCAACCCAAATCAACTTGCCCGCCACGGGTGCATGTGCATCGACCGTTTCAAAGGCAAATACGGCTGCTGCGGTCCATTCTATTTAATCGACAACAGGGCTATTCGCCAGAGATGCAGAATTACCGGCAGGAAAATGCAAACCCGCCTGGACCGCCGGATACAGCGATTGTAAGGGGTTTTCATCAGTGAAGCGGAGTCGCACTGTGCCACCATTCGCACGCTGCGACAACCGGTGGCCTGGTCCAATGACTTGCAACTGCCCTGTTTACTCCGTGATCAGGGCCTTTTCTGACACACAGGCATTCTTCAAACTTATCGAGTTTGAATCGTGCTGCCCACGATAGAATTCATAAACGAGTCCATAGGGTGACAGGTCCACACGATGCAGATAGACACCCAAAACACCCCATTTGCTCTCGATCAAAACAATCTCGCTGTTGTCCACCACGATTCCGGAATGAGCCGCGATGTTGGCTCCCGCCCGATAGATGACCACATCCCCTTTTCGAGGTTCGTCCACACGAACGTATTCGTTGTCCATCAAGATATCGTCCACATCACCGCCGTCTACCGCAAAACGATTCTCCGCAAAAACGAATCCGTGACAATTGCTTTCCGATTGGGGTCCGTCCATTCGAATCACGTTATGGCTATAGCCATCTGCAACCTCCATGTCCCGGCTCATCAAGCGCGACTCAGCATCCACTGAGTCGTTACCCTCAACATCGTAATTGTACAGGGAAATTGAACGGCCTTTATCTGTGAACCCAATACTTTCCGTTAATGCCTGAGCCGAGAGTTTGTAAACCACTTTATCCAATGGATTCAACGCCGGCATTGAATCCGGACGTGAGTAAATCGCGGCTGACCAGTTGGCTGCAACCAGCCCCAGCAATAGCAATGAAGCCCAAATTAATCGGGGCTTCATTAACCGAGCGACCAATCGATCGGCGTTGGGCGCGTAACCTGCGAATCCTGCAAGCAAGATCATGACCAGAATCGTTAGCGGCCACCAATTCTGAAACTCGCGGTCCGGTCGCGCGACACACCATACAATCACGGCGAAGATGGGAACCAGAAGAAATCCAGCCAACCACTGGCTGGCACGTCTTCCAAAAAAATATTCAGTTAGCAATAGGCCGCCTGCAAAAAGCGACCCGCAAACACCAACCGTCATGGTCATGCCAAGTACATCGGAGCCAATCATTCTGTTCCTGAACCCAAAAGGCCGGTTTGGCATCCACTCCTGCACCGTCCTGTTTTAACCTGCCACCTGGCACCTGGTTTCGCGTTACGCCCAGGAAATTTCCCCCGTTTATTCAAACGCCCGTTCTAAACAATTCCGGTTTTTGCAAATTACATGAGAAAATTGTATTTCAATGCGAACGTAAAAAACCGGCCCGCGCCGAAACAATTTTCGGCGCGGGCCGCGGAAGAGGCCCTGCGACCAATGCGTCGCGTGGAAGTGGTGCCTTCCGGATAATTCAGCTATCAAACCAGCATTTCACGAATCACATTGCCTTCCCGAACGACCGCGACCGGCCGGCCTGAAACTGTGTTGAACTCGGTCATTGGATCGATCCCCAGCGACCGGTAAAAAGTTGCCGCGACATCTTCAGGCTTGAATCCTTCGTGCTTTGGCCCGGCCCCGGATAGATCACTCTCGCCCAGCACAACGCCCCGTTGCACTGCACCGCCACCCATCAACATAAACATGCATCGCGGGTAGTGGTCACGGCCACCTTCGGCACTGCGAGTGTTGATCTTCGGCGTGCGTCCAAATTCACCGCTGCAGAATACCGTGGTCGAATCGAGCAGGCCCTTCTGCTCCAGCCCGAGGAACAAGGCCGACAAACCCGCGTCCAGTTTGGGCAGCAGATCGGTTTCGAGTTTCGAAAAATTGTCCTGATGAGTATCCCATCCGCCGAGCGACAAGGTTACAAACCTCACGCCAGCTTCAACCAGTCGCGTTGCCAGCAAACAGCTTTGCGAAAACGGATCGTCAATAAACATTGACCGGTACGATTCGGATTCCTTGCTGACATCAAACGCTTCGCGCGCTCGTCGTGAAGTAATCATCTGAAAGGCTTTCTGGCCAAACTCGTCCAGCCCGTCCAGCAATTCGTTATTTTTTTCGATTGAGGCAAACGTCTTGTCGAGGTCGTCGAGCAAATTCTTTCGCTTCTCAATTTCTCCGATCGTGATTCCACCACCCAACGTGATTCCCCGGACATTGAATGGCCGGTCCGCGCGAGGCGTCTCGTTGGTCGCCAACGGCGCGTACTTTACTCCCAAATATCCCGGCCCCTGTGACGCACGCGGGACCGCAACGTAAACCGGCAAATCGTCCATGGTCGTCAACTGACGCGCCGCGACGGAACCATATCCCGGATATTCAAGAGCCGGAGTCGGGCGATTGCCGGTGTTGATAAACTTCTGACCCAGCGGATGAGCGCCCAACGAATGGCTGACTCCACGCAACAGCGAAAAACGGTCGTTGATCCCCGCCAGTTTTGGCAGATGTTCCGAGAAACGGACACCGGCAACTTTCGTCGGAATCGATTGGAACTTGCCACGAATTTCCGCAGGACCTTCGGGCTTTGGGTCGAACGTATCAATATGCGACGGACCGCCAGGCAACTCAATAAAAATTGCGGCCTTGCTGTTTGTCGATGGCTGGACCATTCCCGCCTGACTCATTCGCAGGAACCCGCCCAGACTCAAACCAGCCGCGCCTATCGCCCCGACCCGCAAACAGTCCCGACGGGTATGTCCATCACATTGTCGATGTATCGCCATTTCGTTTTCAGTTCCTGTTGATGATTTGCGATGTCAAAATCAAATGGCGTTTCAAAAACCACATGTTGCTTGCGGTTGATGGGTAGTGGACGAGGCTACGAGTCCCTTTCAGCGCAACTTCACGAGGACTCGTAGCCTCGTCCAGTACCCGAAAAATTGACCTTTACGGAGTCCTAATGGTTCACAATAAATTCGCTGGAGTTCACCAGGGCCCAAAGAATTCCCGACAAGCCTTCCGAAACCGTTTGGTAGTCCTGCATGTGCCCCAGGCACCGCTTCATTTCGTCCGGCTTCGGCATTCGTCCCAGTGAGCGAACATACGCCTCTTCGATCATCGCCTCCTTTTGGCTCTGTTGATCGGTGACATGTTCCGACGCAGCCGACGCTCGTGCGACCTGTCTCGTTGCGGCATCCAGCTGACCTGTAAATGTCCGAATGCGGGCCGTCAGCTTTTCCACCTGATCCTTCTGGTTTTTTTCAAGTGCCCTCGCCCGAACCCGAGTTAGCCGTTGAATTCGCTCTTCCAGCCCTGCAATCGTCGTTTGTGCATCACCGGAATTTGTCAAATCATTTTCAGCCTTGGCCACCTCGCCAATCCATCCGTCGTTGCGACCCAGCATGAAGTGCACGTCGCGGTCATTTTGCAAGTAGACAGTTTGAATCAGACTCGTATCTATCGACCGGTCACAATCACAACTGGTCGATCGCGTCGATCGGCCGAAAATTTCCAGTGCGAATCCGGCTGAGGCATTTCCGCGATTTCCCCGTCCCAACACAGTCCCCGGAATTGCGATCGCCCGGTCGTCGAGGTCAGTCAGGAATTTCGAATTGTCCCTGCCGTTTGCCGAGGCCTGGACCATTGCATCCACAACCGCCTCGGCAGCAATCCGTCGCGGGACCGCATGACTGAAATTAATCAAATCGCCAGCGTTCGTTTCGTTTGGTTCCCAGGAAGTCTGATAAGTCCGGCTGTTGGCGATTTCCCGGTGTAGCCACTTCAAATCGTAGTCATGCTCGACTAAAGATTTCGCCAGCCAGTCCAGCAGTTCTGCATTGGACGCCGGATTGGCCATGTTCAAATCGTCCGCCGGATCGACAATTCCGACCCCGAAATAGCGCGACCAAATCCGGTTCACAATCGCACGGGCAAAATACGGATTGTCTTTCTCCCGCAACCACTCCATCAATGGTTCGCGGATGTCGGCGACTCCCTTGAACTCAACGACCTTGCCGTTTGGAAGCGTTCCGTTTTTGTATTGCATTTGCGAGACGCGTTTCATTGTCTGCTTTTGTTCGGGGGACAGCTTTTCGGGATCAACTCGAGGAGCCGTCAATTCCATCTGCCGAATCGGAATTGTCTTCCCTTTTTGCAGTGCTTCGCGAAGCATCTTTTGAAGCATGCCACCCTTCATCGCCTTGTCGTCCAACCCAAGATCGATTGCGATTTTCTGGGCGTCAGCGCGATCTTCTTTGGTTGTCGCCCTCTGTCGTTGCATTTGAACCCCGCTAAAGAACCGGGAGAAGCCGTTGAAATCGGCCTGGGTCCACTGGTCAAACGGATGCTTGTGACACTGGGCACACTGAATCTGGATTCCCAAAAACGCGTGGGCAAAGCTGTTCGCCAATTCGTCTTCGCCCTGAAACTCGCGACGCATCCAGTACAGCGGCATGTCATCCCGCTGCACGAATTTATCGCATTCGTCCGAGCGAAACATTTCACTCATTTCGGTACAGTACTCAAGGTATGACTGACCTTCGGGGCGACCCTTGGCGGTAACAATTCCCGCAACCAGTTCGTCATACGGCATGTTCGCTTCAACACGGGATCGAATCCATTCGTACCACATTCGCGAAGGTGCTTCCGAAGGCGTGTAGCCAACGTCGCGCAATGCCTGCGTATTGTTCCCGGTCAAATCGCAAAAGAAAGTTGTCCACCAGGCAGCATAGGCCGGTGAGTCAATCAGTTTGTCAATTGCGCGGGGGCGTTTGTCGGGCGATTTGTCAGCCAGAAACTCCCGAACTTCTACGGATGAAGGAAGCGTGCCAGTGATATCCAGGTAAACGCGTCGCAGAAAAGTTGCGTCATCGGCAACGTCGCTGCGAACCAGCCCCAACTTGTCCAGTTTATTCTGCACATGGCTGTCGATTGGCCCGTAGAATTCACGATTGACCGCGCCAGATCGACTGGCGTCACTGCCAACGGTCCACCGCCGCATAACAGGAACCGGCTGAACAGCGTTGTCGTAAAAAACGACCAGGTGCGAATCGCCCCGATCACCAGCAGCGACATGCCCCGTTTCCGAAATCGACGCAATGGCCGGATCGTTCGATTGAAAGCGGCTGAGCGGAGTCACGTCTTCATGCACGCCATCGGCCCAATGGGCAATTACCTTCAAATCAACTTGCTCTTTACCGGTTTCAAATACCAGCTCCGAAGGGATCACTTCCAACCGCTCCAGTTTCACCAGCTCCGATTTTCCGGTTCCGCCCGACTTGACCCAATTCGAAATCAG
>JAYVKA010000157.1:0-2234 GCA_043768885.1 Planctomycetota bacterium | reverse complement strand
GGCGTGATTGTCGACTTTACAATCTTCATTCGCGAAACGATCTTACGTTCGCTGACCAACAAAAAAGTTTCCTAGAAATTGACAGGGAACAAACCACTTTTCTGGAGCGACCTCCGATGGCGAATGACCCTTCCAAAAATCCCTATCATGCACCAATCGCCGAAGTGGTTGGCCATTCGATGTATCCGCCCCGGAATGAGGGAGATGCAACCGGCGGATTGATTCCCTACAAAAATCCGCATGCCTTGATTGCCTATTACTTGGGAATCGTCGCGTTGCTGCCATTGATCGGGCTGCCGTTTGGAATTGCTTCAGTAATTCTCGGAGTCATGGGATTAAGTCGACGAAAGAAAAACCCGATCATCAAAGGCTCGGTTCATGCCTGGATCGGAATTGTTTTCGGAGTTTTTTCGATGCTTTGTGGCGGGGGTCTGATCGCATCCATTGTGATGGCTTCGTTCGGGAACCAGCGGCTGTGAGTGGCGGTCGCGCTACGATCGACGGCTGACGACATGAGTTATCCCACGTCGCTGACCTCGAGCGTTTGGCCATACCGCGCAAATACCAATTGTCGCAACCGTGACAGGCCTTCCATTTGAAGTTCGGGATCACTGGCGATCAGTTCGCGCGCATCCGCTTGTGCCTGCGCGAGAATTTCTGCGTCACGAACCAGGTCGGCAATCCTCAAGGGTGGTAGACCGGACTGTTGAGTACCGAACAAATTGCCTGGGCCGCGAATTTGCAAGTCGATTTCGGCCAATTCGAATCCGTTTGCCGTTTGCGAAAACGCGGCCAATCGCGCATTGGATTCCGGATCGTCGGTGGTTGAAAATGCACAAACATAACCGGGGTGTTGTCCACGACTGACCCGTCCCCGCAGTTGGTGCAATTGCGACAAGCCAAACCGTTCGGCTGACTCGATTGTCATCACAGTAGCATTGGCAACATCGATTCCCACCTCGATGACCCCGGTGGCTACCAAGACCTGGGTTTGGCCTCTGACAAAATTGGCCATGGAGGTTTCTTTTTGTTCACTGGATTGACGGCCATGCATCACATCCAATCGAAATTCTTCCAGTGGGCCATTGGCCAACGACTCAAATAATCTTTCGGCGCTGCTCAAACCGGATTCGGGTTCCGCATCGACCAGCGGAGCAACGACAAATCCCTGACGACCTTCGCGCAGTTTTTTGACGAAAAAACTCCACCACTGCTCGCGCGAATTTTCTTGACCGAGATAGGTATGCACTTTTTGGCCAATCCCGCTGGTACGCTGCAACGTCGAAACATCCAAGTCCCCAAACAAAGTCATTGAGATCGTGCGTGGAATGGGAGTCGCCGTCATCACGAGATAGTGCGGATCAGTTCCCGATTGTTTCAACATGGCGCGTTGCTGCACACCAAATTTATGTTGCTCGTCAATGATCGCCAGCCCCAGTTGTTTGAACTCCAGCTTCGACGCCACCACGGCTTGTGTTCCGACGACAATGACGACCTCCCCCGCAGCAATCGCCGCGGCGTTGGATTTTCTTTCTGCAGTTTTCATGCCTCCCGTCCAACCACAAATACGCACCCGGCTGTTTTCCAGCATTTTTTGGATTGTGCGAAAATGTTGCTGGGCCAAAATCTCCGTGGGAGCCATCAACACTGCTTGATAACCATGTGCAACCGCCAGCAACATGGCACAAACCGCGACGACCGTTTTGCCAGATCCGACCTCGCCATGCAGGAGTCGGTTCATGGGAAACGCCCGACCCATATCGGCAGCAATTTCGCCTAGCGCCGTGTTTTGTGAAGGGGTCAACTCAAACGGCAATCGTCCTAAAATACGGGCGCGAATTTTCGGGGTCAACTCCAGAACCGGAGCAACGTTGTTGGCTTGCAGGCGGTGTCGCCGAATCGCCAACGCCAATTGCAAGGTGAACAGTTCCTGATAGACCAACCGAGTCCGTGCGTTTTCCACTTCGGTTTCATTTTGTGGTGCATGAATCTGGCGGATCGCGGTTTCGATTTCACAAATCGAATATTGTTGTCGCAACGAAGCTGGAAACGCCTCTTGCACCAAACCACCATAGTCGTCGACCACCCGCGCCACAATTTCGCGCAATTGACGTTGGTTCAAGCCGTCCGTCAGCGGATAAATGGGCAACAATCGACGCTCGGCTTCCACGTCCTGTCCGCCGTCCAGCCACGTCACTTTGGGGTGATTCATTTGAAATCGACCGCCGATCAAT
>JAYVKA010000156.1:0-7855 GCA_043768885.1 Planctomycetota bacterium | reverse complement strand
CGCGCAACGGCCAAGCATCTCAAAATCACGTTGCGAGCTCCATGTTCAATACAAGTATTCAGACGATGAGGATAGTACAACAATTGTCCCCAATTGTTCAGGTTCCCATACGCCAACCACTCGGATAGTAGAACAATTGTCCTCAATTGTTCAGGTTTTCTGAATCCACTCCATCATGAACAAATGAGGACAATCGTTCTACTATCCCTGCCAATTGCCGTCATAACAGCGATTACCACCACGGCATGAAGAGTGGTAAAATGGGAGCATGTCCGGAGTGTCAACGATTGGCATCCGTCGTTGCCAATAATAGTGAGAGTCAGGACTGATGGGTTACGCAACTCTGCTCGAATCAACAAGGCCGCGGGCATTCGTGCTTGTAGTGCTCTTTTTGATCTGCACAGCCATGCCGGTCTTTGGAATCGGTACGTCGCCGACTCAGGATGAAAAACAGTCGATCGACCAACCCGGCTTCAGTGCGCCGGATATCGAGTTTTTTGAAAGTCGCATTCGGCCGCTGCTGGTAGAAAACTGTCACGACTGCCACACCGGTGACGAACCGTCTGGCAATCTGAACATGGCTTCCCGTCAGACCATGCTGGCCGGCGGCGATTCCGGACCGGCGATCGTTCCCTCGAAGCCCGAAGAAAGCCTGTTGATCAAGGTCATTCATTATGGCGGCATTATCCAGATGCCGCCCGACTCGAAAATGCCGAACGAGTCGATCGCGTTGCTCGAAGAATGGATTCGCCGTGGTGCAGCCTGGCTAGCGGAAGAAGACAAGGCTCATGCCGACGCGGAATTGAAACTGGACGACTGGACGCGGCGCGAACAACATTGGGCCTGGCAAGCTCCCCGCGAGTATCCCGTTCCTGTCGTTGAGGACAAAGCCTGGCCCAGGACCGACATCGACCGGTTTTTGAAACTGCCCATGGAATCGGCCGGTATCGCTCCCTCGCCCGACGCCGACCGCGCAATGTTACTTCGCCGGGCAAGCTGGGTCCTGACAGGCATTCTTCCGACCGCCGACGAACTGAAACATTTCGAAAACAATCCCGATCCAGACGCGTTTGCAACCGAAGTCGATCGATTGCTCGCTTCACCACGATACGGAGAGCGATTCGCCCGGCATTGGCTCGATCTTGCCAGGTACGCCGAAACTTGTGGCCACGAGTTTGACTATGTTCTGCCCCACGCCTGGCAATATCGCGACTATCTCATCCGCGCATTCAACGCCGACATTCCCTACACTCAATTGCTCCGGGAGCATATCGCCGGTGACCTGCTGGCCAACCCGAGAACTAATCCCGAACTCGGTTTCAACGAATCGATCATCGGAACGGGCTTTTGGTGGATGGGCGAAGACACCCACGGCCCGGTCGATGTGCGTGGCGACGAAGCCGGTCATATCGACAACCAGATCGACGTGATGGCAAAAACTTTCCTGGGGATGACCGTTGCCTGTGCCCGCTGCCACGATCACAAATTCGATGCAATCAAGACCAACGATTTTTACGCCCTGGCCGGAATGCTTCAAAGCAGTCGTCGTCAGGAAGCGATGCTGGACCCCGGCGGAAAAATTCAGATTGCCTTCGACGAACGTCACAAAGAATCGGCCCGGCGGAATGCAGCCTGGATCAAATGGCCAGTCGATTATTTGTCCCGCCTGGATCGCAAACACGCCGAATCCGTTTTGCAAACAGCCCTCGGCTTATCGGCCTCGCGGCCAAAAGCAAACGGCGCGGTGGTTCGAGTCCAGGGGGAATCGTTAAAAATCCCCCAACAGACGTCCGGAGTTGTCGAACCACAAACGATTGCAGCGACTGGCGATTTCGCCTGGGAAGGGGACAAGCAGCTTTGGTGGAAAGACGCCGCAATCGACGACGAAGTTTCATTTCCCCTGACGATCGACGCCGCTGGCACGATGAATATCACCGCCAATCTGACCCGCGCGGGCGATTACGGCATTTTTTCGATTTGGCTCGATGACCAACTGCTGGTCGAAAACATCGATTGCTATTCGACGAAACTGGAGACGTTCGTTTCCAGTCTGGGTACTCATGAGGTTGCGGCCGGAAAACACAAACTCCGGGTCCGCGCGACAGGAACCAACGAAAACGCAATCCAGCGGCAGATGTTTGGGCTGGACTGGATCGAGTTTGCACCAGTCATTGACGAGTCGGCTCCGAAACAATGGGAAGCCGAACTGCAGGCCGCATTCGACGCTACCGGTATCACTCCCGACCGGATGACCTTGCTGGTCGATTCTCTCCCCAATTTGGTGCGATGGCTGCAATGGGAACGACCAACAAGGCCGGAATCCCCCTCGGCAGGCAAAAAGCTGTTCCATGATTTCTCAAACGGCGACGAAGGATGGTTTCGAACCGGTTGGGCATTTGCACCGGTCGAACAAATCGAGGTCTATCAACTCGACCGAACACTGCTTCCTGCAGGCGTTGTCTCGTCTGCCCGCTTCGGCCCCGACCTTCATGGCGTCTTGCGATCGCCGACGTTTGAAATAACCGACCCGCAAATTCACTTGTTGTTGCGGGGTGGCGATATTCGGGTCCGCGTGATTGTTGATGGATATGTTTTGGATACCAGTAACGCGTTACTGTTCGCCGGGATGACTCGTGACATCGGAATGTCGGGCGAGTATCGCTGGGAAACGATCGCCGACGATTTGAAAACATATGTTGGCCACCGGGCTCACCTGGAAATCATCGATCAGGGGAGTGGCTGGGTCGAGCTTTCACAAATCTGGTTTTCCAAGGGCTCGCCCCCTGACGGTTTCCTCGCTCCGGCACCGACCGCAGATTTGATTGGACTTCAGCCCGACGCGATCGTCAGCACACTCCTGGATGTTTCCCGTGAGGCAAGTGCAGCGACCGAACCCTTCCCGGTCCGGTTGAAAAACTCGAAACTTCGTCAGTGGTTCCTGGTTCGCGAAGGCCGTTTGCTTTCGCGCGATCTCTGGGAAAACGATCCGGCCGCACTTGCCGCCATCGTGGCCAAATACAAATCGCCCGCCCCGATGCTGGTTCAGGCGATGGCCGAAGGGACCGGAGAGAACGAGTTCCTCTTCATTCGTGGCAATCACAAAAACCTCGGCCCCGAGGTTCCCCGCCGAAGCCTCGAGATCCTGAATGGAAAAACGCCCAGCGACTGGTCGCTTGTCCAGGGAAGCGGCCGTTTGCAGCTGGCCCAGGAAATGACACAGCCCGATCATCCCCTGGTCGCACGTGTTATTGTCAATCGCGTTTGGCATCATTTGTTCGGTCGCGGATTGGTCGAGCCGACGGACAATTTTGGAATTATGGGGAGCACGCCGACCCACCCGGAACTGCTCGACTGGTTGGCAAGGGACTTTGTCGGTCACGATTGGTCCATCAAGCGGTTAACCCGGCAGATCATGCTTTCCCATGCGTGGCAGTTGACGGTTTCCAATGACCCCACGGCAATCGAAAAAGACCCGCAGAACCACCTGTACGCCCGAGTTGAACCGCGGCGGATGGATGGCGAGTCGATTCGCGATTCGATGTTGGCAATTAGCGGCGAGTTGAAACCAGGAATGTTTGGCGAGCCGGTCCCCGTTCACTTGACGGAGTTCATGCAAGGCCGCGGTCGCCCCGGGAAAAGCGGGCCGCTGGACGGTGACGGACGACGCACGATTTACCTCGAAGTCCGCCGAAATTTCCTTCATCCAATGATGCTGGCGTTTGATACTCCGATCCCGTTCAACACAATGGGCTCGCGGAACAATTCCAACGTCCCGGCCCAGTCGCTGATCCTGATGAACGATCCGTTCGTTGTTGATCAGGCGACCAAGTGGGCGAAACGACTGGTCGAAACGGTCGTCGACCCGGATGAGAGGCTGGATCAGGCTTTCCTTGCCGCTGTCGGTCGTTTGCCCAGCACCAACGAACGCGCCGAGTGCGAATCGATGCTGGATCAGCTGATGCATTCAAAAGTAGAACGGGGCCCTGACCCGTCAACCGTAGAACGGGTCCCCGACCCGTTGAACTCTCTTTCGTTATTCGACTCCTCGAATTCTCGCATGGGTCAGGGACCCATGCTACGGCCACTTTCCGAACTGCAAGCCTGGTCCGCGTTGTGTCATGTCCTTTGGAACAGCAAGTCCTTTGTTTTTGTGTGGTGATGTGTAATGGGAATTGAATTGGGGAACACAGGCTGGAAGCCTATGCCACGAATTGGCCGTCGAGCCGCGTTGTCACGACTGGCTTGCGGTTTCGGATCGGTGGCTTTGGCAACTCTGATGCCCAAATGGAGTTCGGCGGCCGGTTTTCATGGAGACGAAGAGAACGGAATTCCCGGCCTGCCCGGCTTGCCGCATCACACTCCAAAAGCAAAGAACGTCATCTACCTCTACATGGACGGCGGCCCCAGCCAGGTTGACACGTTCGACCCCAAGCCGCAATTGGAAAAAGACAACGGCAAACCGTTCGGCATGAAGATGGAGCCGACCCAGTTCAACAACGTCGGCAACACGCTGGCCAGTCCCTGGAATTTCAACAACTACGGCGAGTGCGGATTGCCGGTCAGCGACCTTTTCCCCAACGTCGCAAAACACGCTGATAATTTGTGCGTGGTCCGTTCGATGGTCAGCAATTTTTCCGAACACACCAACGCCAACTATTTTCTGCACACCGGCAACGGATTCCAGGGACGCCCCAGCATGGGAGCCTGGACGACTTACGGCCTGGGAAGCGAGTGTGATGACCTGCCAGGCTTTGTTGTATTGAATGGTGGGCTGATTCCGCCGGGCGGGCTGGACTGTTTCAACAGCGGGTTTTTGCCGGCCTCCTGGCAAGGCTCGGTCTTCAACCCCGGCGATGTCCCGCTTTCCAATATTCGACGAACGGAAGCGACCGCCGATCTGCAACGTCGCAAACTCGATTTGCTTGGTCGGCTGGACCAAATGCAGCTGGATTTGACCGGTCACTCCGATCCCGTCGAATCGGCGATCAAGAACTACGAACTCGCCTGGCGGATGCAGTCTTCGGTGCCCGGCGTCGCGGACATCTCTGACGAATCCGCGGCGACCATCGAGATGTACGGACTGAATTCGGAATACCAACACGAGGCGAGCTACGGCCGGCAATGTCTGCTGGCCCGGCGGCTGGTCGAAAAAGGGGTTCGCTTCATCGAGCTGACTTGCCCGAATGCGGGGCATGATCGCTGGGACCAGCATAATAATTTGAAAGACGGCCATTACGACAACGCCCGCGCCGTCGATCGACCTATCGCAGCGATGTTGACCGATTTAAAGCAGCGGGGTTTGCTCGACGAAACGCTCGTGATCTGGTCCGGTGAATTTGGCCGCACACCGTTCGCCCAGGGAACCAACGGCCGCGACCACAACCCGTTTGGATTCAGTCTGTGGATGGCTGGCGGCGGAGTCCGGGGCGGGATGACGTATGGATCGACCGACGAGTACGGATACAAGGCGATCGAAAAACGGGTCGAGATCCACGACTTGCACGCCACGATGCTGCATTTGCTGGGTGTCGATCACGAGCGGCTAACCTGGCGCTGGTCCGGCCGCGACATGCGTCTGACCGACGTCCACGGCACGGTCATCCACGACTGGATCAGTTAGGGAAGCCGGAGTCTGAAGTCCGTGGTTTGAGCCGCGCCGAGCGCGGGTCTCCCGACCCCGCACCGCTGCGCGCCGCTTGCTTCCATCTTTTGCGCTCGCGCTATGCACGGGTCTCCCGACCCCGCACCAAAGCTCGCTGCTCGCTTCCATCTTTCTTTTCAAAGCCTGTCCAACGGACTCTTCACCCCCGTCGCCCCGACCGTACTGACGTGGGTGTAAATCATCGTCGTACTCACATCCGCGTGGCCGAGCAACTCCTGAATCGTGCGGATATCCATGCCATCCTCCAGCAGATGGGTCGCAAAACTGTGTCGCAACGAATGGCAACTGGCCCGTTTGCCGATTTTTGCTTCGCGAACTCCTTTAGGCGTTGCACAACAATAAGTTACCGATTTTGTTATCAGCCGGAGTGCGTTAGCACCCGGTTTTTCCACGCAACCGGACGCTAACGCGTTCCGGCTAATCGGTAGGTTAATTCCGTGCAACGCCTTGGTAACCGCGCGCTGGACCGAAGCATCGTGAACATGGTGTCGGCGCAGCTGTCGACTTTCTGGTCGTGAATCGCCGTCAGCTTCGCGCGGCCGCGGGTCCTCGCTGTGGTTCGCCGCCGGAAACAGGTATTGCCATTCCATCGAT
The DNA here is from genome assembly GCA_043768885.1 of Planctomycetota bacterium. GTDB lineage: Bacteria > Planctomycetota > Planctomycetia > Pirellulales > Pirellulaceae > BJ22. The sequence continues at coordinate 1,599 of JAYVKA010000156.1, read as the reverse complement.
CGACCCGCCGAACGGTCCTTTTCCTGCATCGCATAGGGCAGCCAAACCCATCCCGCACCAATCTCCAGGTCGTGGGAATGTTGCCGACGAACAAATTCCATCTGTTTGGCCAAATGCGGAATCAGCTTTTCGGGCAACGGAACCATCCGGTCCTTTTCCCCTTTGCCATCCCCTACCATGATTTGCTTTCGACCGATATCCACATCCTTCATTCGCAAACGGCAGATCTCCATCAACCGCATCCCGCTGCCATACATCAATCCCGCCATGGTTCGGTATGGCCCCTCGGGAATCGCGCACAACAGCCGCCGGACGTCGTCAATCGACAAAACCATAGGCAGCCGTTCGGGCCTTTTGGCCCGCGCCGCATCGATCTGTAGTTCAGTTTTCAAAATTTGTTTGTAGAGGAACAGGATCGCTGACAGAGCCTGATTCTGTGTGCTCGCGGCAACCTTTCGGTCAACAGCCAGCATGGTCAAAAACTGGTTGATCTCCCGGTTTCCCATTTCGGCGGGATGGACCCAATCACCGTTCAGGTTCCGATGAAACCGGAGGAATTCGACGATCCACCGGACGTAGGCCTCTTCGGTGCGAATCGACATGTGTCTCAAACGCAGTTCGCCTCGCACCTGATTGATCAGCCCAGTCACTTTCTTGTCCATCACAGGCTCCTTTGCCAGTTCCGCCGCCCCGGAAATATGCAGCGCGCAGTGATATTGGAATATGCAGCGCGCTGTATATCGTGGCATCCGCCCTGGCTGCGGCAAGCCCTTCTTGGGACGGGCAGGAAGGAAATTGAAACTGAAACAAGGGAAAAAAGCTTGACGACACCTGGCGAACGCCGCTAAAATCCAGGCACGGTCCGCTCCAGAGTATTCAACAGAAATATGCAGCGCGCCGCACAATAATAGTTATGGTGCTTGACCCAATTTTTGTTCGGAATGGCTTGTCGTGACTACCTACCACAACAACCGTGATTCTGTCGTCAATGGCGTTGTGTCTCAGGTATTGACTCTACTCTTGGCGCTAGTCATCGGCGGATTCGTCGCGATCGCCACTGTTTGGTTATTTGCGGTCCTCTTTCCATGATACAAAGAAATGATGCCCGTGGCTTTTGTTTGCGCGGCTATTGCCGGATCTTCCATTGGTCTCGGATTGCGACGTACGATACTTGCGACACTCAGAAAAAATACGCGGCACGAGGAATCGGCTTGATTCTGCAAACCGGGCTGGGGACAATGGTCACCGACGCGAATGGAGTTCGCGGACCTGACCTGCACAAACGCTGCGGCCTGTGGAGTATTCACCGAAACTTCCCGCACCCTAAATCGGGTAAGGGTCACCGTCGCCGGTGACCCTCCCCACACCACCTGACATGCGGGTCCGCATCAGGCGGTTCCGCGAAGCGGAGCAAGGTCGCACCAGAGTTGCTTGAGCGAAAGCAGTCCTTGTTCATGCAGCCATTGGTTGGGCATTGCGAAACGCATTGCTGGCGTTCTCGAGAGACGCCAGTAACTTTTGTGCGTCAACGCGTGCTTGATCGCCATGTCGAGACTCACGCCCAGCCGCACAAGGTTTTTCACCCTGGTGCGGGCACGT
>JAYVKA010000155.1:0-5572 GCA_043768885.1 Planctomycetota bacterium | reverse complement strand
TATGCAAATGGATAAAGCCTGAAAACCGAATCAGATTCAAAAGCCGAAGTGGCTCAGGATTCCAAACCGTGTGGCATGTGATGAATTGGGGTTGGATGCGTCACTGGACATCACATGACGATGCACCAGCAACATCAAGTGGTTCACCAGTTCGGCATTCATCATCGCCTGTAACGGCCCCGGTTTCAAGCTCGATGTCTGATTCGAGCAGTTGATTGTGTTGCTGGCTGGCAAGAATTTCTACCAGTGAAGTCAACTGGGCTATTTTTTCCGTCTGCCGATTCAATCGATCAGCGATCCACGTCATTACGTCCGAATCGCGAACGTGTAATTCGGATCGAATTGTTGGAAGGTCCACTTGTCCGTTGACCAACCGGTCCACAATCGAATCGCGAAACTTCGTCGTATACCGGCAATGGCGCAGACTCTTCCGGACGAGGGAATAATCCTTGAGCAGGTAATTGCCGTCCAATTCAAAGGTACTATTCGCCGAATCGCCCTGATTGGAAACGGTTCCGAGCACGTTCAGGAATTTTCGTGCGGAATAACAGTCAACACAGACCCAATTCCCCACACCGATTCTTGGCAAAAGGTGAAATGTCAGGAAATGAAACAACCATTCTCCACCCGCAGCTTCATGCGAATGAAGTGATTCCCGCTCACATTTTTTACAGTGACCCGTACGAACAATCGGTCTACGGTGTAACATGGCCCGATCCCCAAAACTCCCGATCCCGTGTTTAGTATAGCTGGTAACGGAAAGTTTCAGAATCATTGTTGATGGGCTGGCTGCCCTGATTTTGCCCTTAAAACTGCCATAAACCACCCATTGTTTCAAACAGGTGTTGCCAATCGTGTCAAAAACCCACCAGGCCATTACCGACGAAGCGGATGAACCGGAATTTGATGACGGTGAAACTCCTGCCTGCGATGCACCTGAAAACGTCGTTATTGAAATCGTGGACGGCGAAGAAAACACCCGAATTGATTCGTTGTTGACTTCGCGACTGGAAGGAATCAGTCGAACGCGAATCAACACGGCAATTCGCCGCGGACTGGTTACCGTGGATGGAAAAAGAGTCAAACCGTCCGAACGATTCGGAATTGGAGCGATTGTTTCGGTGACGGTTCCGGCTGCTGCTCCCCTGGGGCCAATTCCCGAAGACATTCCAATCGACGTCCTTTTCGAAGATGAACTGATCGTTGTCGTCAACAAACCGCCGGGCATGGTGTGTCATCCGGCGAAGGGGCATTGGGGCGGGACCCTTACTGCAGCCCTTGCATTTCATTTTCAAAAACTCAGCACGACTGGCGGATCGCATCGTCCGGGAATCGTGCATCGTTTGGATCGCGATACTTCCGGCGCCATCATCATCGCGAAAACTGACCAGGCCCATTCCGCCTTGTCCGGCCAGTTTCAGGACCGTACGGTCGAGAAGGAATATTTTGCGATTGTCAGTCCGCCTCCTTCCCTGGACCGCGATCAAATCAACAAGCCGATCGGGGTGCACCCCTTTCAACGGGAGAAAATGACGATCCGCGATGATCATTCCACCAGTCGTGAAGCCTCTACCTTTTACGAAGTCCGCCAGAGGTTGGGGCGATACGCAGTCGTGGCCGCGTTTCCAAAAACCGGGCGAACGCACCAGATTCGCGTTCATCTGGCGTCGATTGGATCACCAGTTGTCGCCGACAAACATTATTGCGGGCGGGGATGGATGCTCTTGTCCGAGTTAACCGGCAATCAGGACGACGTCGCCCGAATCCTGGAACGTCAGGCTCTGCACGCGATTCGTTTGAAGTTGCGTCATCCAGGCACCGGCGAGTGGATGGAATTTCGCGCGCCCTTGCCGGCCGATCTTCAAAACCTGCTCAATCTTCTGGAGCAAAAGTTCAGCAAATAGGTTTCGCAATTTGCGTCTGGATTGCATTCAGCACCAGCGCTGCGATATCGATCGAAAGCGTTTCTGAAATTCGTTTCCAGCCTGGCCCGGAATTGACTTCCAGCACATGCGGCTTGCCACCCGAGTCGTACGCCAGATCGACGCCAGCGATGACGGCGCCGACCGCACCACAACAACTTGCCGCGATTTCCCGTTCCAACCTGGTCAGCTGGTGCGGAGCTGTCTGGGCTCCCCGAACGGCATTGGTTCGCCAGTCAGCGGGATTGGTTCGTTGCATGGCGATCATCTCCTGGCCGGCAACAAATATTCGGATGTCCCGGTTTCCGTGATCGACGAATTCCTGAAGATAAATCGTTTGCCCGGAGTGTTCCAGCAAATGAAAAGCACGGGCCGCGAGATCGGGGTTGTCCAGCATCATCAAGCCGCGACCTTCGCTGCCAAAAACCGGTTTCAAAATTGCCTGCCCACCCATCGACTCCAGAAAATTCATCGCGATGTTGGACGTCTGGCAAACTGCGGTTCTGGGAACTGCCACACCGGCTCGTTGAATCAAACAAAGCGAAAGATATTTGTCAACGCTGGCTTCGATCGCACGGGCCGAATTGACAACCGCCACTCCGCATTTGGCGAGCTCGGCCAGGGCGTCCATTCGAAAAACGATCTGCTCGAGGGTCCCGGCCGGTATGGTTCGGGCAAAGACTGCATCAAAATCATTCAAAAGATGTCCGCTACATCGAATCGAGGACGATTCACTGCGGAGTTCGCCGGAAAGAGTTTGTATGTCCAGAAAAACCAGTTCGTGCCGGTCCGTGGCTGCTCGCAACAAGTCCTGCGAGTGCCATCCGTTGTAGTCGGCAAAAATCCCCAGTTTCAATCGAGCTACCTTCAAACCGGTTTGAGCATTGATTCAAAAATGATGTCGCAGCTAATTCGAAACGGAAGCCAGACCAAACGAATCGGTTAGGACATCGTTTCTTCGCTCGCCTGCCCGAACGGTTCGACCCGTGCGGAGATTGTGAATTGTTACCTGGGCTGGACTGAACAGCATCCGGTCGATTGCATAAAAGTCGCGGTTGTATCTTTCGAATATTTCCCGAAACGGCTTGCCATAATCAGCCGAACTGCAACTCGGAATTTGGTCCAGAATCCCGTCAACGGCCTGCTGCTCGCAATCCACGCAAAGCCAAACGCGACTGCCATACAAAATCGCATCGTTTGTCCAGCCGATCGCCTGAAGATCATCGTTGCCGATCGGCGGCAAAGGTGCGGTTCCCATTGCCGACACGATTGTTCGCAAATCAAACGTCAATTCAAACAGCTTGTGCATGGTCGTCTCGATGCTGCGGGCGACGATTTGGACTGTTCCAGGCAAACTGGCTGTTCGGGAGACACAGATTCGAAGTTTTGCGGAAGATACACCACATTCATTGGCAATCATGCGAATGGTGTCTTCGTTCGGAACTCTTGCCGACTCCAAAACAAGCCAGGCTTCGCTGTCGGTAGAGTCCGAAACCGGAAAACGCTGGAACAGTTCTTCCTTCTGCCGGAGGATTCGGGCTGGACCTGAGCCCATCGCAAAATATTTTCCGGAAGCGACTGGCCATCCAGCGTATTGAGCGGCCATGCACGCCAGAAATGGGTGGTCAGTTTGAACCTGGACTTCGGGAACTCCCAACGGGTCAGACGAAGACATGCCCACAGAAACAGTCCCCAAATCGGCCATGCACAATCGGGCCAACAAACAACCACCCGCGATGGAACCAAACTGGCTGGTTCCAAAATCAAAAACTCTGGCTCCACCATAAGCGTCGATGGTCTCGATCCCGAGCTCGCTCCATTCGCTCCCCTGGCGAAAAAGTATCGCCGTGCATCGGTCGTTAAGTCCACCTGAATAATTCTGGTTCATGAACAGCTTGGCGATAGAAGATTTTGGGGATTCAAGACTGGAGCCGCGCCTTCCAGCCTGACACAGGGAATAGTGTCCCTGCAATTGGCCAACGAAAAAACCCCGCCAGTTTTGGCAGGGTTTGGTTTCGCTTCAATTTGATTTCGGCTTCTGTGCCTCATCCCGTACGGAACGGTCCGGAGAGCCTACCAGCCAATCGATGGCGGGTTTCTCTGCAAAAAGTCACGTGGGCCGCGAGTTGTGTAATAAGGGTAGGCAACCGTTGGAGTCATCCCTCCTTGAGGCGAAACCCCTGCACCCATGTAGTCAGTGTGCGGGATTTGACCGCCGTATGGATGCTGGCCATGAATTCCCATTCCGGATACGGCACCTCGAAGATGTCCGTTGTTGTAGCCATTATTAACACCACCGCCGAATGCATTTTTTAACCGGCAACCCAGGCACAGACGTCCGCCGTTACCGCAACCGAACTGGCCGCAACCGCCGCCGAATCCATTGCCGCCAGCGAAGCCGACCATTCCATTGCCGTTGCCGCGACCACTCGCAAGCGAGAAACCGTTGTCCTGATAAACCGGCTCGTTGCAATTGCCACACGAGTTGCTTCCGAATTGGTTTTGGCCTGACAACAGTCCGCCATTCATGATTCCACCGTTCGAACCTGTGCCGCAACCGGAATCACTTCCGGAGCCACAACCACGGTCGCATCCTGATGAACCGCAGGAGTTGCATCCACCCAGACGTCCACCCAGACGGCTGCCCAATCGGCCTTGCAGGCCAGTCGAGCATCGGCCACAGGAATTTCCACAGTTTCCGGATCCGCATGAACCAGAAGCGCACGCACTGGTGCCGCTGGAATCGCATCCGCATGAATTCGTACTTGCGGCACCGTCGCTGCATCCAGCGGTACCACATCCTCCGCCCAGTCGCACGGGGCAAGCCTCGATACAACGTCCGGTTCCGCAGTCGTTGGAGGCCATATGAATTTGGCATCCAGCAGCAACTACGCACAGCATGAATAGCCCGCCAAGAGCCGCAAAAAATCGCATGGAATTGCCTCGTAAATTCTGGGTCGGCCCATTCCCCTGCCCGATCGGGTGAGAAACTGGCGTATCGAAATATTTGTTGTTTCCGTCCACGCAATCTCGAAATGTTGATGGGTCGGCAGGCATTGCCTGGAACCAATTGAATCTCGAAATCAGGATTCGGGGTGACTGGGGAAATCGGGAAATCTCATCCCAGTGGAGGTTTTCATCGGCGGCAAAGGCCCGATAATTGAGTTATTCAGCACATTGATCACGATTGGGAGGCTTGCTATCAGCGGCAACAGCGTCAAACTTTACCCACCTATCCCGAAGCCAACTGAAATCCTGAAAATGGCCCAACGACCTCAGATCACAATCACGTTCCTATTAGTGGTAATGACCGTTGCCGGAGTCTCCGCAGCATGTGGGGCGTACCTGGTCCGCGCATCTGCCGGTCAATGGAGAGAAATGATCTGGTATTCGCCAATGACAGCCGCTGCTCCATTGCTGTTGATGACGGTTTTGGCGATCGGCACCAGTCTCGTCCGGATGATCACCAAGAAGTGAATTGGCATGGTGTTTGCATATTGCTGGTTTCGGAAGTGGTTCTCCCAAGCCGGTTTCGGGCCCCCGAGGCTGGTTTGGAGCGGAACAGAGACGAGGCAGCGTCTGAATCGCAGTGTCAAAGCTGCGGTTCAGGCCGAAATAATGGATTTTTCATTGTGAAACAGGCTGCGAAT
>JAYVKA010000154.1:0-11588 GCA_043768885.1 Planctomycetota bacterium | reverse complement strand
ACGCTTGTTGCTTTCTCGGCAAAACGGGTCGGCGATGCACCAAAACCAAAACGTGGTGACAAGGGCAAGAAAGGCGACGACGCCACGGCGGACTCGTCTGACGAAAAAGATGAGTCGAAGGCTGAAGAAAAGAAAGAAGCCGAAAGCAAGAAAGATTCCGCCGAAACTGAAACAGCGGACGACAAGAAATCTGATGACGGGAAATCCGACGACAAAGGTGATGAGAAAAAAGGAGACGAGAAAAAGGACGCGGGGCCGTCATCCTATCCCGTCAATTATCCTTTCGGTGATTTCGGGCGAACAGAAATGCCAGCTGCTCCGGCGTCGGTGCTGATCCGGGATGTAACAGTTTGGACTTGTGGACCCCAGGGCGTCATCGAACACGGTAGCGTCCTGGTCGAAAACGGGCGAATCAGCCGCGTGCTGAAGCAGGACGATCCGATGCCCGAAGCTGGCCTGACGATCGATGGCAACGGCAGGCATTTGACGCCAGGAATTATTGATTGCCATTCGCATATGGCAACCGACAGCGGAGTCAACGAATCGGCTCAGGCGATTACTGCCGAAGTCCGCATCGGCGACTTTATCGATTGCGACGACATCACGATTTGGCGACAACTGGCTGGCGGAGTCACTTCGTCGAACATTCTGCACGGCAGCGCCAATCCAATTGGCGGCCAGAACCAGGTGATCAAGCTTCGCTGGGGCCTGAACGACGAGCAAATGAAATTCACCGAGGCTCCCCAGGGGATCAAATTTGCTTTGGGCGAAAACGTCAAGCGAAGCAACGGCCGCGAGGCATCGGAACGATATCCCGGTTCACGGATGGGTGTCGAGCAATTGATGCACGATACATTTCGTGCTGCACAGGAATATCAGGCCAGACATCAAGCCTGGAAAACCCAGAAAACCGGTTTGCCTCCGCGGCGCGATCTGGAACTGGATGCGATCTCGGAGATTCTGGACGGCACCCGCTGGATTCATTGCCACAGTTACCGTCAAGACGAAATTCTGGCCCTGATCCGCGTGCTGGATATCTATGGAATCACGATCGGTTCGTTTCAGCACATCATGGAAGGCTACAAGGTCGCCGATGCGATTTTGAAACACGGCGGAACAGCCAGTGCGTTTTCGGATTGGTGGGCTTACAAAATCGAAGTCTATGACGCGATTCCTTACGGCGGAGCGATTATGCACGACGCCGGAATCGTCGTCTCTTTCAACTCGGACGACGGCGAACTCGCGCGGCACCTGAACCATGAGGCGGCCAAGGCTGTTCACTTCGGCGGCGTGTCGGAAGTGGAAGCACTCAAATTCGTGACCCTGAATCCGGCGATCCAATTGCGTATCGACCAATACGTTGGCAGCATTGAGGTCGGCAAACAGGCGGACCTGGTTCTCTGGAGCGGTCACCCGCTGGCACTGACTTCCCGTTGCGAGCAAACATGGATCGACGGTCGCAAATACTACGATCGGTCCGATGCCGAGAAAACCGCTGTCGACCAGGCAACGCAAAAGGCGGCATTGATCCAGAAGATTCTCAAGAGCGGCGGGGGCACCGGCGGTTCAGGTCGCGAACGAATTGACGACTCGTTGTTCTGGCCGCGCTACGACGAATTCTGTCACGGCCACGAACACGAGCAGGGGGAGGAAGGCCATGAATAATTCCACATCGACTTCCCTGTTCAATCGAGTCTATCAATCGACCAAACGAATTTCGCCGGAACAAATCAAAATGCCCGTTTTGAAAATCCTCATTTCCGCCCTCACCATACTTGCCGGGTCAGGTGCACTGTTCGCTCAGGTTCCTGTTCCTGCTCCGCCACAAACTGGCCCGATCGCCTTGACCGGCGCGACGATTCACACGGTCAGCGGTTCCACGATCGAGGGTGGAATCCTGTTGTTCGATGCCGGGAAGATTGTTGCTGTTGGAAAGAGCATTGAGATTCCTGCCGGGGCAACAACCTTTGACTTGACGGGACGCCACATTTATCCAGGCATGTTCGAAGCCCACTCGCAACTTGGACTGACCGAGATATCGTCCGTGAACGCAACCATCGATCATTCCGAAACGGGTGCGCTGAATCCGAATGTCAAAGCAGTCGTCGCCGTGAACCCGGACAGCGAGCTGATTCCCGTAACGCGAGCCGGTGGCGTGTTGTTGGCCGTGACGGCGCCGACGGGCGGGCTGATCTCCGGCAAGTCAGCGGTCATCCAAATGGATGGGTGGACTTATGAAGACATGACTCTGTTGGCCGATTCTGCGATGCATCTAAACTGGCCATCGTCTGCACCCAGCCGACGACGACGGGCCGCTCCCGAAGGCGAAGGCGAAAACCGGACTGGCGACGCGATTCGGCAACTTCGCGAACTGTTTGAACAGGCCCGCAACTACGAAAAACTGCGTGCCGAGGCTGGAACCAGCCAGTCGTTTGATTTGCGGTTGGAAGGAATCGTCGATGTGACTTCGGGTCGCGTGCCGATGATGGTTCGCGCCGACCAGTTGAACGACATCCAGGCAGCCGTAGCATTCGCGGCGGAACAAAAGGTCAGGATCATTATTCTTGGCGGCTACGACGCGCCGTTGTGTGCGGACCTGTTGAAGAAGCATGATGTGCCCGTTATTGTTTCGGCCGTTTACCGAAATCCGATGCGGCGAGGCGATCCCGACGATCATGCCTACTCCTTGCCCCGACGATTGCACGAAGCCGGAATTCGGTTCTGCATTTCCTGCACTGATCGTTCGGAAAACTGGAATACCAGAACTTTGCCACTGCATGCCGGGGCGGCTATCGCGTTTGGACTGCCGGCCGAAGAAGCCCTCAAAGCCGTGACACTTTATCCTGCGCAAATCATGAATGTGGCCAATCGGGTCGGCTCGATCGAAGCTGGCAAAGACGCGACGATCATCGTTACCGACGGCGATCCGCTGGACACCCGAACTCACGTGACGGCAGCCTACATTCAGGGCCGTCCAATCGACCTTTCGAGCAAACACACCCGCCTGTTCGAAAAATACAAAAAGAAGTACGAACAGCCCGGACACATTCCGCCAGGCCTGTAGTCGGGATGCATGACTGCGGCAGCTCGTTTTGTTCGGGTACAATTCGTGCATGACGATACTGCTTGACTCAATCACCGAAGTGCTCGACGAGTTTGACTGCGCAGTCCTCGATCAATGGGGCGTGTTACACGACGGAACGACACTTTACCCCGGCGTGGTTCCGTGTCTGGAAAAAATCAGGCGGGCCGGCAAAGCGATCGTCGTCCTTTCCAATTCCGGCAAACGAGCCGCACCGAATCGCGAACGAATCGAATCGATGGGAGTCCCGTCAGGTTTGATCGACAACGTGATTACATCCGGCGAAATCCTGTGGAACGAAATTCGGGAGGCAAGGTTTGGCGATTTTGGATCGCGACTGTTTAGGGCCATTGCCATTACCCGCACGCCCAACGACTTGCAAGAATGGCTGGCCGGCTTGAATTCGGTTTCGGTGGTTGAAAATGTTGATAAGGCCGAGGTCGTTCTTTTTCTGGGAACGCCGGACGGGGTTGGCGAAGGTCATTTCGATGATTTATTGAATTCTGCCCGGGCGAATGGACTCTTGCTGGTTTGTGCTAACCCCGACAAGTCTTCACCGAGATCTACCGGAGGCGTTATCTCGCCCGGTTTTTTTGCCGACCGGTACAGCAGGATGTGCGGCCAGGTCGTGAATTACGGGAAGCCGTTTCCGGCAGTCTTTGATGCCGTTCGAAAAACCGGTTTGGCGAAAACTGCTGACCGATATTTGATGATTGGCGATTCACTCGAACATGATATCGCTGGTGCAAAACAGGCCGGAATGAAAACGCTTTTTGTGCGAGGGGGATTGTTGGCAGACAATTTTGAGGGCATTCTGGAGTCGGACGATATTCGCCGCACCTTGACCGAGCGTTCGAACTCGTTTTTGCCTGCCGTTGTTCCGGATTATTCCGTTCATTATCTGAATTGAAACGTTTGGACCCATGAACATCCCCTCTGATTTTCTGGAACTTTCGCAGCGGGTTGGCGCTGACCCGCTGCTGGTTCAGGGACCGGGTGGCAACACGTCGATTAAATACGGACGGAAGATGTGGATCAAGGCGTCAGGGACCGAACTGGCGGACGCACTGGAGAAAAACATTTTTGTCGAGGTTGACAGTCACCGGGCGATAGCCGAAATCGATGGGGTGGGAGATGGAACTTGTCGGGCAGCGTTGGTCGATCAATCTTCAACGCTGCGGCCTTCGATTGAAACAGCATTTCATGCACTATTGCCTTTTCGCTTCGTGGTTCACGTGCATTCCATCGCCACGATCTGTCATGCAGCGAGTGTCGAAGGCGAAAAATTGTTGTCGCAGAAACTTGCCGGACTCGAATGGACTTTCGTCCCTTACCAACGTCCCGGAATTCCGCTGACCCGTGCGATTCGTGAAGTCATGGGAACTCCGGCCGCAAAGGTTTACATTCTGAAGAATCACGGGTTGATCGTTTGTGGCGAAAGCGTTGACGAGGCCGATTCACTTCTGCAGGAAGTCGAACGGCGGCTGCACCTGCCTTCCCGACCTGCCGAGTTCGAAATCTCAATCCCCCCAGCGCCGGACGGATGGAGTTTCCGAACCGGGAACGCATTTCTTGCTTGTGAAAAAACGGCGAAAGAGCGGGCAGGGGCAGCCAGTTACTATCCGGATCATGTGGTGTTTCTGGGACCGGCACTTCCTGTAATCACAGAAAACAGAATTGACCACTTCTCAAAATCCGGGGCAGCCTTTCCTGTCGTACTTGTCGAGGGAGTCGGCACGTTGGTTCGCGATGACGTTCGGCCTTCGGCAATGGCGATGCTGGGTTGTTTGCAAAACGTGTTGTGTCGCGTTCCAGTCGACTGGACGATGACCGGATTGAACAAAACGGAAGAAATGTCCCTCTTGAACTGGGACGCAGAAAAGTATCGCCAGGCTCTGGCCGCAGCCAACGGACGGGAATGATGTTGGCATTGGGAATCGACCTCGGAACGTCGGGTGTTCGGACTGCGGTTTTGGATGAAACCGGACGGCTAGTGTCTCAGGCAAGTGTCGAAATGCCGGCTCCGGAGTTGTTCAATGGACGGCCTGTTCAGGATCCGATGATTTGGTGGAAGGCGGTCGCCACTTGTCTGGAAAAACAGATTGCATTGCTTCGTGAAGCCCGCCGAGATCCGAAAACGATCGTGGGCGTCGCTGTGGATGGAACTTCGGGCTCGATGCTGTTGTGTGATGCCGAACTGCGTCCATGCACGCCGGGCTACATGTACAACAGTGCCGGGTTCACCGAACAGGCAGAACGGATCGGAGGCATAGCGCCGCCGGAAAGTCATGGACGTGGAGCCGGTTCGGGTTTGGCACGGGCGTTGTTTCTGTTGACTTTGCCCGGTGCGGATCAGGCCAAACATTTGGTGCATCAGGCCGACTGGATTGCAGCGCGGTTGGCGGGCCGGGCCGGATTCTCCGATCAAAACAACGTACTCAAAACCGGATTCGATTTGAACCGTCAAGAGTGGCCTGGTTGGCTGGACACGTTGGGTGTACCTGAAGGAATCCTTCCTGCGGTATTTCAACCGGGGGCAGTCGTCGAAAACATTTCGCAAGAGATGGCAACCAGGTTTGAGTTGAGCGACGAATGCAAGATTCATGCGGGAACCACCGACAGCATCGCCGCGTTTCTGGCGACCGGAGCGAGCGAGCCGGGCGATGCCGTAACGAGTCTGGGAACGACGCTCGTGATCAAGCTGGTTTCGAAGGCCGATGTTCGGGACCCGGATGCTGGCGTGTACAGCCATCGGCTGGGAGACCGTTGGTTGCCCGGAGGTGCTTCGAATTCTGGCGGAGGTGCTTTGCTCCGGCATTTTTCGCTGGAACAAATGGCAGCGATGACGCCGATGGTTCGATCCGAACGGTTGCTCGATTACGGCTTCTATCCGCTGCCAGGCAAAGGGGAACGATTCCCGGTTTGTGACCCCGCGAAGGAATCCAATCACTCGCCTCAACCGACTGAAGATCACCTTTTTTTCCAGGGATTGCTGGAAGGAATCGCGCGGATTGAAAAACAGGCTTACGACCATTTGGCAAAACTGGGAGGGGCCTATCCGGCACGTGTTTTCACGGTTGGAGGTGGGGCGGGCAATAAACCGTGGTGTGAGATTCGGCAAAAAATTCTCGGCGTGCCGGTGATCGCCTGCACGGAAACGATCGCAGCTGCCGGCACGGCAAGGCTGGTGCTAGACCATTGGGTGGCGGGCGATTGAATGATGGCAAAAAGATGTTTGGCAAAAAATCGTGAAGGCTCTTCCTCATTTCCATATCCAGGCGAACAGAATATGACCAGCATGCCATGGGCAGCGAAATCGATTGATGGCCCAAACAGGAAGCGAAGTGTTTCCTCGTCGTGGCTAGCCCTGACAGTGCTGGTTTTGTCCTTGATTTTCGGTGCAAATACAGCTTCGGGTTTGCAAACCACCAGCGCGGACGTCGTGGTTTATGGCGGGACTTCGGCGGGCGTTGTTGCTGCGGTGCAGTGTGCGCGAATGGGGAAGACGGTGGTGCTGGTCGAGCCCGGAAAACATCTGGGTGGCCTGACATCGGGGGCTTTGGGCGCCACTGATATCGGCAACAAGGCTGCGATTGGCGGATTGTCTCGCGAGTATTACCGGATGGTGAAACAGCACTACATGCAGGAACCCGCGTGGGTCTTTGAGGTGGCTGACAAATTTGCTCGCGGCGATCTCAACTCCGCTTCGGATGCCATGTGGGTTTTTGAACCACATGTGGCCGAAGCGATCATGGATCGCTGGGTGGAGCATGAAAGTATCGCCGTGGTTCGTCAAACGCGACTCAACCGGACCGATGGCGTGCGAAAAACAGGTACTGTCATTCAATCGATTGAGTCCGACGACGGTCGGGTTTTTGCAGCGAAACAGTTTATCGATGCGACCTACGAAGGGGACTTGATGGCGTCTGCAGGAGTTTCGTTTACGATTGGCCGTGAAGCGAACTCCGTCCATCGCGAAACCTTGAACGGCGTGCAAACTGCGAGGGCAATTCATCATCAGCTTCAACCCGGCCTGGACCCATTTCGAATTCCGGGTGATCCAGCCAGCGGTTTGTTGCCGGATATCAATGCCCAGCCGCCTGCAACTGATGGTTCCGGTGACCGATTGGTGCAGACCTACAACATTCGCATCTGTGCGACGAACGAACCCAAGAATCGTGTGGCGTTCGAAAAACCGGACGGCTACGACCCCATCCATTACGAACTGTTACTGCGCAATTTCGAAGCCGGTGAAAAACGTGCACCGTGGAACCCTTTGATGATGCCGAATTTGAAAACCGATGCCAACAACAATTTCGGAGTTTCCACGGACTTCATCGGCCACAGTCACCAGTGGGCAGAAGCCGACTATGCGACGAGAGATCGAATTTACCAGGAACATCTCGACTGGACCCGGGGCCTGATGTGGACACTGGCCAACAATGAAAGGGTGCCGGAACAGCTTCGCCAGGAATTTTCCCGATGGGGTACTTGTCGCGACGAGTTCATGGACAATGGCGGCTGGTCGCATCAGTTGTATGTGCGCGAAGCCCGCCGGATGGTTTCGGATTACGTGATGACCCAGTCGAACTGCCAGGGCAAGACTGTCGCCGAACATCCAGTCGGGTTGGCCGCGTACACGATGGACTCCCACAACGTCCAGCGTTACGTCGATGCCAACGGACACGTTCGAAACGAAGGAGACGTGCAAGTCGGCGGATTCCCGCCTTATCCGATTGCCTGGGAAAGCATCCTTCCCCGCCGCACCGAATGCACCAACCTAACCGTCCCAGTCAGCCTCTCCGCCTCGCACATCGCCTACGGCTCGATCCGGATGGAACCCGTCTTCATGGTCCTGGCCCAGTCAGCCGCCACCGCAGCATGTATCGCAATCGACGAAAATGTAACTTTGCACGATCTTGACTACAGCAAACTGAAATCCCATTTGGACAGGGACAAACAGGTCCTCGAATGGAACCGCAAGTAGTCAATCGAATCAGGCATTTCAGTTTTAAACAGGATTCGGGCGATGTGACCGAAGCAGGTTGATTCAGCGACAAATTTCGCGATCAATGGAGCCCGCGACACAAAAAACGGTCGTCTTATCGTGTCCTCAAAAAAAGTTGGCCCTCTGCCTAGTGCCATTTCCTAAGTGCCATACCGTACTGTCCCCACCCATCTGCATCGGCTGGAGATGCCAGTTCGGCCCGGCAATCATGAATGTCCCAATGTTGTTTTTGGTTTAGGGGATGTGTTCAGACGTGATGAAGGAACGTACACGCGCAATCAGTGGATGGCATTGAACCGATACGTCGAAGACGGCGACTTGTCGATCGACAACAACCCGGCCGAACGGGCCCTGCGTCCGGCAGTGATCCAGCGCAAGTTGAGCTTCGGCACGCAAAGTGAATCGGGCAGCCGTTCTCTGGAGCGGATGTTAACGGTATCGGAGACCTGACGTCTGCAAAAGCGGTCGCCGTACCAGTATCTGGTCGCCGCAATGGAAGCCAAATTCAACAACCAGCCAGCACCATCCCTGCTTCCACCCGATTACAAACAAAGCAAAAATGCTGCCTGACAAGGCCATCTCAATGGCCCACCCCGTGAACGGTTACGGTAAATCCCCCCCTCCCCACGCAACATTATTATCGCGAGCACGTTTTTGGCTTGTGAGGCGAAAGCGTACCGCCCCCCGAACCCCCCAGCGATTATGCCGCCGGACTAATTGTAGAGGGCATTCGGCCTAATCAAACCGCTTGAATTCGCGGCATGGTCAAGGTCGCTTGAAAGCCGGCGGGGCGGTGTCAGTATGGCAGGTCTGACCTATTGCCGGCTCATCGAAACCGCCTTGCTTCGACGAGAGGGAAAGGTTGCTTGAATCAACTGACGTCGTTCGGTACCGCTGTTCTGATACACTGTTCACACCCGGTTGCTTTGCTGCTTCACCGAAAAGGAATATCCCTATGAGAAGCCTTGCGTCACCCTTCGCACTTGCGGTCGGTTGTTGGATCGCCTGTACGTTCGCACATGCTCAGGATTCCGGTAAAGAAGCCGTCCGGTGGCCGCAGTTCCGTGGACCTAACGCCAGTGGCGTCACCGTCGACCTGAATAAGCTGCCAGTCGAATTCGGGCCCGAGACCAATGTCCTTTGGAAAACGACGTTGCCGTCGGGCCATTCGTCGCCGTGTATCTGGGATCAGCGCATCTTCCTGACCGCCCACGACAAAGCGACCAAGGGACTCGAAACTCTTTGCCTGGACCGCAACAGCGGCCAAATTCTGTGGCGGCGGTCGGCCTCGTCGGAAACGATCGAAAAGTTTCATTCGGCCGGTAGTCCCGCGGTAGCCACACCCGCGACCGACGGCGAGCGAGTTTTTGTTTACTTCGGCTCATGTGGACTCTTGTGTTATGACTTCGAGGGCAACGAACTGTGGAACAAGCCGCTCCCCTTGCCAAAGACGATTCAAGGCACCGGGACCTCGCCTGTCGTGGTCGGTGAGTTGCTGTTATTGCACCGCGAATTTCTGCCAGAACCTTCGCTGATGGCAGTCAGCTGTGGTACCGGCGAGACGATTTGGAATCAGGTCTGTCAACTCGCCAACGTGCCGGGCCCAAGAAATGCATATTCCACTCCCGCGCTTTGGCAACACGATGGAGTTGACGAAGTAATAATCCAAAACCGCTCGAGAATTTCTGCACATGACTTGAAAGACGGAACGAATCGTTGGTCTATTCAGCTGAGTTCCTCGGCATGCTCTACGCCAGTGAACGGAGACGGGCTACTGTTCGTGGTCGGACAATTGTCCGGCACAGAGCCGGGAGAGAGCGATCCACTTCCAACTTTCGACGATCTCCTCAAAAAATCCGACAAGGACGGGGATGACCAGATCAGCAACGCCGAGTTTCCGGACAACCTGGACATTTTCCGGCGACCGGAGGCAACCGGTCTGGAGGGAACTGCCTTGAAGGTCAAATTCCTGATCGGCGGGATCGACGCCAGCAAAGACGGCCAGGTAAACCGTGAGGAATGGAGCACGTTTCTCAAAAATCAAAGTCGTGAACTCTCAAGCCAGAGCGAACACGGACTTGTGGCAATCAAATCAGGAGGAATAGGAGACGTAACGGCGAGCCACGTCCTTTGGCGGGAGAAACGGGCGCTGCCAGAAGTGCCCTCGCCGCTGCATTACCAGGGAAGGATCTACCTGGTCCGGGACGGCGGTATTGCCTCTTGCCTTGAGGCGACATCGGGGCGTCTGCTTTACCGAGGACGGCTGGGTGCCGAAGGGCCATACTTTGCGTCTCCCGTGGCTGGCGATGGCAAAGTATACGCCGCGTCGAGGAACGGTGTTGTGGTGGTCCTTGCTGCGGGCAATGACCTAAAAGTTCTCGCGCGGAACGATCTGGGCGAGTTGATCGCAGCTACGCCCGCTTTGGTCGATGGCAAGATCTACGTCCGGACCGAAAAGCACCTTTACGCTTTTGGAGAGTGAGGCGGTCGCCCGCCTACCAGTGAATGGCCTCCGAGGTCAACGCTGCCGTCGGCCACGCGAAGTTCTCAGGTGCTTGCAATGGAAATCCAAACAGAGAATCTCAGCGTAAACCGCCCACCGGCTGCCCCATGAGACCTAGTTCTATTTTGCGGAAAGAGATACCGGTCCCCACAACGACCGTGTCGGTCGGTTGCAATTGGCGGACGGTGGAACGCTGTTTCTTGATGAAGTCGGTGAGATCCCGGTGTCGTTGCAAAGCAAACTTCTTCGCGTGCTGCAAGAGCGCGAATTTGAACGGGTGGGCGACTACAAAACAATTTCTGTCGATCGACGTGTTGTCGCCGCAACCAATCGCGACCTTGAAACAGAAGTCAGGGCCGGGCGATTCAGTGAGGATCTGTTCTACCGTCTGAGCGTTTTTCCAATTCAGGTGCCACCCTTACGAGAAAAGGCCGGAGCACATCTTGCCACTCACGAGACACCTGATCGAAGTCATTTGCCGATCCATGGGCCGGGAATTGTTGAACATTTCCCGACAGCAGGGCGAGTTGTTGCAAACCCTCCCATGGCCTGGAAATATTCGCGAGTTGCGAAATGTTTTGGAGCGGGCAGTCATTCTGAGCAAAGGGAGTCGGTTGCGGCTGGATCTGGCATTGCCCGATCAAGGTCCAACTGCGTCGCTATCGCAAAGCGATAACGTCGCGAGTTTTGTTGGTGATTTTTTGACAGATGCCGGACTTCCGGAAAAGGAAAAGGCAAACCTGATCGTTGCGTTGAATCATGCACAATGGCGGATTGCAGGTTCTGAAGGTGCCGCCGAATTGCCTGGAATCAAGCCCTCAACGTTGACTTGTCGAATGAAGGCGATTGAAATCGAGAAGCCATAATCGAATACGCCGGTCGTTTGAGCAGCTTGAATGCGATGTCTTGTTGATTTCTTTTCAATCGCACTGATCCGACCATTCATCAACTCGCCAATCGAGGCCCGGATTTCCCAGTTGACCTGGACGTTTGCA
>JAYVKA010000153.1:0-12641 GCA_043768885.1 Planctomycetota bacterium | reverse complement strand
TGCGCAACGGCTTGTTGCAGATCAGAGTAAAGAGTCAGGTCGAGCGATCCATCGGGCTGGTCGCCGCTGTGACAGTCGGCACATGAATTCTCAAGAATGGGGAAGATATGGTTCTTCCACAGATCGGCGAATTGGCTGGCCGATTTGCCGGCAGCCTGACCATGGACCAAACCGGGCCAGACAAACAGGCAGATGATCCAGACGGGTTGCAACCGTTGTCGGTGCATGCGATAGGGTGCTCGTTTTTTACAACAGGTTTGTACGGTTCGATCGGCGAACGTGTCGTCCATTATGGGCCAATAGACGTCACCCTCCAAAAGGCCTTTGCGAGTACGTCCATCGTACGCAAACACCAATCTCATGTGCAAAGAATGCCTACCCGCTTTTTCGCATATGGGCTGCGACCTCAGAGACAAAACTGTGGACCGAGGCTTCGGCGATTCTTCTGCCTACCAAAGCATCAATGGCCTTTCCCATCAAACCCATCGGAGGATCGTAGTGGCCGGAAAAATCGAGTTGGGTCTCGGTCATTGTAATCGGGTATGCCGCCAGGGTTCCCTGCATTACGGGAAAAAGCCCCGGTGATTTGCTCGCTTTCCATTCCAGCGTCAATTCCACCCGTTCCTTGCGGGCGGATTCGACCTCGGCTTCGCCAGTGACAACGATTTCGATTTCTTTCCCGATCTCGATCCCTGCAACATTGATGTGCAGCGCGGCACCAAGATTGTTGGCCCGGTTGGACGCAGCACGCGTTGCTTGCTTGAACAACTCCACAGGATCGTCATGCAGCCGGTTTCGGACTTCATCGAATGGCCGGTTGACGTAGTCGTAACAACGAATCTCAACAGGATTTGCCATGGAATTTTTCCCGGGAAATTGGACAGATCTGAAAACGGTTTTGATCCTGATTCATGCAAATCGGATACCAGCAGAACTTTCACAGTGCGGCGAGCCAAACGGCACATTCTATCGTCCAAGAGGGCTTGAATGGCACATGGTTGTGCGATGCGGCACGAAATTGGTGTCGAAGTTCCGGCAACGAGAGGGCAGGCAAGCTCCCCGGAAACAAACACCAGCCACTGCCGTGCCGACGTTGCCGAAACTAGAATTGCTGTCGCGAAGAGTTGGCGGTTTCAAACAAATTGTGAAAGTCTGTACATGTTGGCATCGAGTCGGGCGGGAATGGCTGCCTTTTTGTCGAGTTTGCTGTTTTCCGTTTCCGGCTTGACGGGCCAGGCCCCGGAACCGGCGACTGCGGCGCGGGCAGCGGAAGTTCTGGATCTTTCAAAATTCCCGTTGATTGATCCGGTTGACGATTCGCGGACCATGGTCGTGGCTTCGCAAAGTTATTCTTCCACGGGCAAAGTGCCGGAAGTCGGACAGAAAATCGGCAAGTGCCTGAAAGAGTTGGGCTGGAAAGAACTGGACGGGGCGTCGTATACCGGAGAGTACGCCAGCGCAATGTTTCAAAAAGACGGGTTTGCGATCAGTGCAAACGCGTTCCCTGCCGGCGATGCCGGGACATGCATGGTTTCCATTACCAACCACGGCAACGTAAATCTGAAACAGCTTCCCATACCAGAAGGAACCAAGGAGCTCTATGCCCTGCCGATGTCGATCATGTACCTGACGGAAGCTTCTGTCGGGGACACAAACATCGAGTGTAAACGCCTGTTGCTGGAAAAGGGCTGGGAACCATTTGGAGATACAACTGTTTCGTTCTATGTCAAGAAAAATGCCATCCGGCTTCAGGTAATGGTCAGCGAGACACCAGCCGAGGGTGGCAAGACTTCGATACAGATTTCCAGCGAGCAATTGTCGTTTGACCTGCCAGCCCCTCCCAACGCGATCGGCTTGGGGTTTTCGGACTCGACAGGGCAGATGACGATTGACAGTGAGCAGTCACAGGCTGAAGTGGTTGACTGGTTCAAACAAAGGCTCGGCGAATCGGACTGGAAGCCAACGACAGAAAACCCGGTCAAAATTGACTTCCGTGAAAAACTGATTTTTCGCAATCCGGCGGGGGAGTTGGTCGAGATCGCATTTTCTGAATTCGAAGGCAAAACCCGGGTTGCTCTTGAATACCAGACAGCCGCACAGGTTGAGGCGTTGGCCAGGAAAGCCGAAAAACAGTCAGAGAAAATGCAGGCCGAGCGCGACGCCGAACTGGAACAAAAGATGAATCCGGCGAAGGTTAAAATTGCAGCCCCGGCGGAAACGTCGGTCGAAGAGGAAACTGCCAAACGAATCGAGTTTTCCATCACAACTGGAACGGCCAAGGCCGCCGTGACGAAATGGATTGCGAAAATGGAATCCGAAGGCTGGGAATCGAAAGCGGTCGTCGATGCGAAAGAAGCGGGCGAGTACGAACTGGCCAAAGACGGAATCCGGCTGAACGCGGGCTTCGTCGATCCCGGCTTCATCGCGGGTTCGATAACAATTTCCGTTTGGGGCGACTATCAGCTTGAGCTGTCCAAATAACCGGATGACAGGTCATTCAATTTTCACATCGATGTAGTACAGATCGGTTGCGACGCGAAATTCAACTTTCGTCAAATCAGTTTTTGCGGTTTGCCATTCGGTGGTGGGCGTGATCGTTTGCCAGTTGTTGGGCGAGCCTACGCGGACGGGCATTCCGAATGATTTTTCGTCTGCGACCCAGCGATAGGAAAACTCTCCTTTCGATTCGTCAACCTTCAATTCCAGCGTCGGTAACTTCGGGTGGCGCAAGTACTGGTCGAAAATAGGGGTCATGTCCCGTTCGAATCGCTTGTTGAAGAGCTCGATCAGGTCTTCGGTCAGGATGTTGCGGTATTTGAAAGTGTCGTACGTCTCGCGAACGAGTGCCCACCATTTTTCGTCGTCGTTCATGACGTTTCGGAGCGTATGCAGGAACAGTGCGCCTTTGAAATACATGTCCTGATGCGGTGTGCGATGCAGGCCCCGTTCGGTGATGATCGGTGATTGGTTGGCGACTTTGTCCTTGTAGCCGTTGGTGTATCGCAGCGCGTCGGCAGGGCCGAACAGCTTTTCGACATACAGGCATTCCAGATAAGTCGTCCAGCCTTCCTGGACCCACATGTCCGAAACGTCGGCGGCTGAGACGGCGTTGCCGAACCACTCGTGGCCACTCTCGTGAATGATAATGAAGTCGAATTTAGGGCTGACCCCAACCCCGGTCCAGTCCCGGCCACCGTAGCCGTTTTTGAATCCGTTGCCGTAGGTCACGGCGCTTTGGTGTTCCATGCCGGTGTAAGGAACCTGGATCAGTTTGTAGCCGTCTTTCTCAAAGGGGTACTCGCCAAAATATTCGATAAAGGCCTCCATCATCGGGCGGGCCTGGGCAAATTGCAGTTTGGCTTTTTCGAGGTCTTCGGGCAGACAGTAATAATCCATTGTCAGTTCGCCGAGCGATTCGGAAAACTGTTCGTACTTGCCAACGTTGATCGAGACGTTGTAGGAATTGATCGGGTAATGGACGCGATAGTTCCAACGGGTGTAGCCATCGCCGAGAGATTCCTTGCCGAGAAACCGGCCGTTGGAAACGTTGGTCAATTCGTCGGGCACTGCGACACTGATGTCCATCGATTCGGGTTCGTCGCGCCACTGGTCTTTGCTGGGCCACCAGATACTGGACCCCTCGCCTTCACAAGCCGTATTGATCCACGGCCGGCCTTCGGGGTCTTCGCCAAAAGTGATCCCGCCAAACCGGCCACGGGATTTCGGTGCGCCCGAGTAATAAAAATCGATCGTGTACTCTTGATCCTTTTGAAGTGTCTCCGGGAAATCCATGAAGACCGCGTTCAACTCCCGTTCGTATTTCAATTCGACTTCGCCCAGCAGGATTTTTTCGACCTTGAGCGTTTCGTACAAATCAATTTGAATTCGATTGCCGTCCTCCAGCATCCGAAAGCGAATCGAGTTTTTTCCGCCGATCGTTTTGTTCTCCGGATCGACGCGAATGTCGAGGTGGCAATACAAAAGGTCATTGTTGGCGCGGTGTTCACCATACATCCCCCGCAGAAGCTGGGCCCGTGTCGGCTCGATTTGGGCTGAAACCGAACCAGTGCCAATCAGGCAAATCGCAATTGTCAACAGCAGCAGTCGTTTCACGTTTTGGCGTCCTAAAAATCAAGATCCAGGGGGATTCATTGATTTCGAATTCTACTGCAACACAAGGACGCCCGGTAATTGCGGGAAACAGGTTATCTGTCTGACAACCGGGCTGCGCAACGAAGCCAAATCCGGGAAAGGGTACGCGCGGGACGTGTTTTGCGCCACCGATTTCTTTTGCCCATTGGGACGGGTTCGGATTTGAAGACCTTACTGCCCCGGTTCCGAGTGTTTTTTCGGGCGGATTTGTTTGTGGCAGCGGACACAATTGAGTGTGACTTCGAAATACGCAATTGTGGCTCCGTCCAGATTGTGGTCTTTGGCGGCATCGCGCAAACGGCCGACACTGCCACGAAAGTCGGAACTCATTTCGATGTAATCCGGTGACTGCACGACGTTCCAGGCACTTTCATGGCTGAGCAGAATCAGGTTCTGCGCGCTTTTTTCGATACCGTCAAAGTTCTCCAGTGCCAACCCTTCCAGAATTCCCTTGGCATGGTCCATTTTGGCCCGCATGAATGGGCGGTTGGATGGAAGGGGAGTTTCCTGATCTTGTGGGGCAAGGTTCCAGCTTGCTACAAACGACAAGACTGATGCGATGGCGACGGCGAATAATTTGTGTTGCATGGCAATTCCTGAACGTCAATACAATTGATTTTTGTCTTCAAATAAATCCACAGCTCACGGAAAGTGCGAACGGCATGCCATGTTGCAATTCGCACGGCGGAATCGATATTCGTTCAGAAGTGTGTGCAATCAGACCGGATTTCGGTCCAGACCCGCACGGTGAATCTGTGCCCTGGGCGGTTTCGGCGCCCGCCAATTGATTTCCGTAACGGCTGTTGGCTATGATCGTCCGCGACACGATCGAAGGCTTTGGCCCGAGTCGTTCAAGGCCCGCTCCGTCAATGTGCTCTCCCAAAATTTGAATCCGAAATGCCCACTACTGACCGAATGTTGGAGATTGTTTCCGGGCGGCGGAGCGGAGTAATTGCCGGGCTTTGGCGCTTCGGGTTGGGGATGTTGACGCCGGTTTATGGCGTTGCAATCTGGTTTCGAAACAAGGCGTTTGATTGGGAATGGAAGAAAGTCGAAACGGCAGATGTGCCAGTGATTTCGATTGGTAACCTGACGACGGGTGGAACTGGTAAGACCCCGTTTGTGATTTGGGTGGCCCGGCAGTTGCGAGAGCGGGATGTGAGGGTTTGTGTGCTCAGTCGCGGGTACAAGGCGATCGACGGCCAGGCGAATGATGAATCACTGGAACTGCAGCGGGCGATTCCCGACGTGCCGGTGTTGGAGAACCCCAACCGGGTGGCATCGGCCCGGCTTGCGGTCGAGGAGCTGGAAATGCAGGCCATCCTGTTGGACGACGGCTTTCAGCATCGCCGATTGGCTCGCGATCTGAATGTCGTTTTGATCGACGCAACGAATCCGTTTGGGTATGGACGTTTGTTGCCACGCGGGCTGTTGCGCGAGCCAAGGTCTGCACTTCAGCGCGCCGATGTGGTCGTAATCACTCGCGTAAATTTGGTCCGCGATGACGAAATCGGGAAAATTCTCACCCGGATTGTCCAATTTGTTGCCAAGGAGAATGTCGTCGTCACTGAAACAGTTCCAAAGCGATGGATTCGGAGTGATGGCAAGGCCTTCCCCCTGGAAGAATTGGCAGACCAACCCCTTTTGGCGATTTGCGGGATCGGAAATCCGGATGGATTCTTTTCGCTGCTCGCAAAGTCTGGCTTTCGAGTCTGTCGCAAACGTGTTTTTCCCGATCATCATCACTTCGGCGCGGATGATGTCGAAAATGTTACTGCAACGGCTCGCGATTCTGGAGCGGTTTCGATCGTTTGCACAGTCAAGGACCTGGTCAAGCTGGAGCGGAACCGGATCGGACAATTTCCGCTTTATGCCCTGGAAACAGGAATCCGGTTTTGCCGCGGCGAAGAGCTGTTGCGGCAAAAAATCTTGGTGCTGTTTTCGGAATCAGCAAGCGGAGTATGACGGATCGGCGGGGGATTCCGATTCGTCCAGTTTGTCCTGCCCGTTTTCCACCAGGTCGCCCATTGGAAACCAATCGCGGACGACGGAGAAAAATTCTTCGCGCGATGCAACACGGGAAACGTGGGCCCGGAAATGTCGGGCGCCTGGCCGGCCCTGGGCGTAGCAACAGGCGTACTTCCGCATCAATTGGGTTCCCTTCTCCACGCCGAAACGGCTGACGACCAGATCGTAGTGTTTCAACATGCAATCGCGTTGAACGGTGCGGTCAGGATCTGGCGGAATCGGCAGGCCGCGCAGTGCCGCTGCTGCCTGGCCAAACAACCACGGTCGGCCGAGTGCCGCGCGGGCAATCATCACTCCGTCGATGGCGTAACGCTGAAAGACTTCGACAACCCGTTCAGCAGAATCCAGATCGCCGTTGCCGATCAGCGGAATTCGTTTCAGGTATGGTTTGATCGCCGAGATGTGATCCCAGTCGGCAGAGCCCTTGAACATGTCCTGCGCTGTCCGGCCATGAACGGTGAGCGCGGCTGCACCGGCTCCCTCGACGACCTGTGCAATGTCGATCGCGTTGATCTTGTCGCGAGTGCAACCCAAACGGATTTTTGCGGTCACCGGTGTTGGAGCACAGGCCGCGACGACCTGTTCGATAATTTGTCCCATTCGGTCCGGGACCCGCAACAAGTACGAACCGCTGTGTGCTTTCTCGGTGACCTGTCGCACCGGACATCCGAAATTGATATCGACGACGCTGACTTTGTGTTCATCGACCAGCCGTCGGCCAACGCGGGCCATCAGTTCAGGTTCGTTGTCCCAGATTTGAACGGCCAGCGGCCGGGCTTCTTCGGCTACACCCCACAGCCGATCCGGATGCTCGGCTTGTTTGTCCAGCCATTCGAATCCGCGGGCGTTTACCATTTCAGTGGCCTGCAATCCGACGCCACCAAAATCCCGGACGATTTGCCGGTATGCGTAATTCGTAAACCCGGCCATCGGGGCCTGCAGAATCGGCGGGTCCACGACGATGTTGCCGATCCGGATCGGTGGCGCGAACATTTCGCCCGGTGTTTCAGGATTTGTAATTGCCAACGTCATTGGGATTTCTGCCGAGCGGATTTCGCTTCGATCATTCCGGTTTCTTCAGCACCAATACTGTTTGTCGCACATGATGGGCCGGCAAAATTTCCAGGAATTCAAAAAACCGGCCCCAGACATTTTTCAAATAGTTGTTGGAATGAAAAACCTGGGCGCGGTACGGACCCTGAACCGTGTGGCGATAGATCGTTCGCTGGTCAGGCATCTCACCCATCACTCGCTGGGGGAACTCCGGGTCCACAGACTTGATCGACTGGACCAGCCGGTTTTGCGGGTTGTCGAGTTCCCCCCGCAGTATATTCCAGGTGTCTTCGTTGTGTACGGTCAAATAGGCCAAACCGCCTGGCCGAAGGATCCGCCGTAGCTCCGCCAACCAGGCTGTTTCAAACGTGTCGATGTGGGTAAAGACGCTAAATGCGCTGACCAGGTCCAAATAATTGTCAGGAATCGGCAAAGCCGGAATGCAATGGTTGAAAACGGGTTTCACTCTCATCGGCAAGTGTTCGTACAACCAGCGAATGTGCCTCTGGTTGATATCGCTGCCCCAGATTTCCGAAACATCGGATTGTGCACAAAAATGACGAATGACGCGCCCGGAGGCACAACCGAAATCCAGATAACGATGGATATCGACGCCGTGCTGCGATGCTTCGCGCATGATTTTCAGGTAATCACTCAAGCCGGAAAACCAGTATTGAACGTCGTAGCCAGGGTTGTAGCCTTCACGGTCCGGCGGGCAGGGAAGCGGCCAGGTGTCTTGAGCGGCCATGTCCGAAATCGATCGACCATCCAGCAGCGACTCCGGCAACAGCCTGTCCGAATTGGCGAACTCCGATTCCTCGCGTGCGGAAACCGGCGGAAGATTTTCAAATGGCTGGTCGTCCAGCGAGTTGCGGGAGATGTCTTCTTCCCATTCCTGCGGCCGCAAGCTGGCGGCCAGTTCCGAAACCTCGGTGGGGCGTTTTTTGTAGTTCGGGCTGAAATTCATGAGAACCGGAATGGAGTTCGGGAATGGAAAAGCCCGGTTATCAGAGCAAAAACCAGCCCATCCGGTCTAGCCCTTTTCATGGATTCACTGGTTTTTGCCCGCAAAAAGCCCTGCCACATCCCGCTCGGACAAAAAATCCGGAAACAGGTTATTGAAACATCGGTATATTCCGATATATTGTCAGGCAGGAGCACTCGAGGAACCGACCAACGATGAACCGAACACGAAAAAGCAAAACTCTGGACGCCGAAGCATTTGGCCAGGCGGCAGAATGTCTGAAAGTGTTGGCCCATCCGCAACGGTTGCAAATGGTGCGGTTGTTGCTGGATGAACAACAGCAGTACAGCGTCAACGATTTGGCCGAGGCCTGTGAAATCCCCCAGCCCCAGGCGTCCGATCATTTGCGGTTGATGCAGCGGTGCGGTTTTCTATACAGCACAAAAGACGGGCGAACGGTTTACTATTCGGTGGCCGAGCCCCATTTGGCCAGCATCATGGCCTGTATCGAAGAACGATTTGGAAAGTAAACAAGGAAGCAAATCATGAAAACTATCAACGTCAAAGAACTGGCTGACCTGCATTCAAAGAATCCATCGCTCGACCTGATCGATGTGCGGACACCCGTTGAGTTTGACGAGGTCCACGTTGGCTTTGCAAAAAATTTCCCGCTCGACCAGTTGAACCCGCGCGAGTTTTTGGCGTCGCGAAACGGCAATGCGGGCCAGCCGGTCTATGTAATCTGCCGGTCCGGAAAACGCAGTGCGATGGCGGCGGAGCGAATTCAGTCGGCGGGATTTGGGAATGTGATCAACGTCGAGGGTGGGACGACCGCCGCTGTGCAGTGCGGGTTGCCGGTCGTACGCGGGCGGAAAGCAATGTCGCTGGAACGGCAAGTCAGAATCGCGGCCGGTTCTCTCGTAGTTACGGGAGTCGTTTTGGGCTGGCTCATCCATCCGGCCTTTCATGGATTGGCTGCATTCATCGGAGCGGGCCTTGTGTTTGCCGGCGTAACGGACACCTGCGGGATGGGGATGATGATTGCCAGGCTGCCGTGGAATCAGCGCAAGTCCTGCAATGCGATCAAGTAACCGTTCCCATTTTGGGTAGTGGATCTTGCCAAAGATCCTGCGGCTCGGGGATTCAGAAAAGGTCTTGCAAGTCGGGGATCTTTAGCAAGATCCACGACATTACTTTCTTGCGCACACAAGAGACCTGACAATGCTCAAAACAATGCTGTTCACGTTCGCGTTCCTGTTTGCATGGATTGTGCTTCAGGCCTGGATATTTCCGAAGCTGGGCGTCCCAACGTGAGCCAGCGGAGACTGCTCGCCGGGTCCGGCGAAATCGGCTGGAAAAACGAAACCTGGAAAGACGTCAAATTCCATCAACCAGATTCCATGCAATTCGGGAGACAGAGAGGAAAGTGACGGCACGGACTTGGGCTAAATCAAATCAGAATTTCCGGGTTGGCTTGCCTGCACTAGTTCCGACAGCAATGTCAATCTCTGGCTCGCCTATTGCTGACCAACCCGCATTGCCTGGCACGATTCGGGCCGATTCCCCCAGTCCGGCGGAGTCGTCCTTTTGCAGACGGCATTCCCCTTTTTTTGCCATTTTCCGCCAGGGATGTCACTATCTTGTGCGACTGAAACGGCATATTCTGGAGGTCTGTCTCAACAATAAGAAATTCGGGAGTTTTGCCATGCGTCGTGTTTTAGCACTTTCTGCGTTGGCTGCGTTTGCAGCAGTTGGTTTTGCGTCGGCACAAGACGTGGTTCATGAAGTCGAAGGTGTGGCGTTGCCCACTGGCCAGGCAATCATGATCCAGGCGGATTCGACCGCCATGGAAGGCGAAGCACCGGTCATGAATTTCCAGGTCATGTCGGCCGATTCGGCTGGAGGCGTGTTTTTTGATAGTGGTTCTGATGGAGGTATGTCTCTCAATACAATGTCGATGGGATCGGACCCATGGTCGATGCTTTCGATGAAAGACGTTCAGGACGACATCGAACTTGTACCGGAGCAGAAAGAACAGTTGTCCACGATTCGCCAGCAATTCAATGACCGCATCCAGGAACAGATGAAGGCGATGCGGACTGGCGGATTCGGAGCCGGTCAGGGCCGCGAGCTGGCAGATACTTTCCGTCAATTGCAGGAAGAACAAAAGGAAGCGGTCAACAAGGTTTTGCTGCCACACCAAATCGAGCGATTGCAACAAGTGGCTCTCCAGTCGCGCATGAAAAATTCAGGAACGTCTGGCGTGTTGGCGGACAAGAAACTGATCGAAGACCTGGGGATCACGGACGAGCAAAAAGAAAAGCTTCGCACCAAGGCCCAGGAGTTGGCGAAAGAACTTCAGGAAAAAATCGAAGCCCTTCGCGCAGAGACCCGCGAAGAGTTGCTGCAGGAACTGACCGCCGAGCAGCGGGAAAAACTTCAGAAGTTGATGGGCGTGAAATTCGAAGGCTCACTCAACCGCTCCATGGAATTGCCTCCCCGCGTTCGTCAGCGATTGAATCGTGATTCCGAAGGCGGGACGGTTGAAAAAGCGGCTGACGGGAAAGCCGACGACAAATAGTTTAAACGCCCATAACGAAGCGTTTTGCAATGCAGATTTATGAATGCGGCCCTGATTTATTCAGGGCCGCTTTTGTTTTCATCTGGAAGCCGACGGTGTGATCAGCTGCGACCGACCTGCTTGAGATATTCGGCCAGCCGGGATTGCAGGTCCAAAATCTTCTGCCAGTGCACGGAACCGATTCGAACCGATTCGCCGCGATTTTCGAATTCGACTTCGGATAGCAGTTTTCGCAAATTCATGTGCAGGTATTCGATCAGTTCGGCCAGCTGGGCCGCCTGGCCAGGACTCAATCCCTTGGGCAGGACCGGCGGCTGGCCTTCGACCAGTCCCAGCTGATAGTTTGGATCGACCTGCCATGGAAGATCTGGATTGCCATTGCTTTTGCTGGCATCCGCGCCGTTTAGTTTTTTGTCCAGTTCGGGACGATTCAGCTTTTGCATTCGTTCGGAAATCTGTGCGCGAGTCCCAAACAGCAACGTGCTGCGCCCAACACTGATCATGTCACCATAGCGCAAGATCCGAAGTTGGGTGTCTTCGCCGTTGACACGGGTCCCGTTGGTGCTTTCGAGATCGGTCAGTACGACGTTCTCGTGGTCGTATTGCAGTTTGATATGAAAGCGGCTGACCCGGTCGTCGTTCAGCTGGATCGTGTTTCCAGCTTCGCGTCCGATCGAGACCGGCGGCGAGACGCTTTCAAACACGCGCCCCCGGTCGGCACCTTCGAGTACTCGCAACGTGACCGCCTGCATTGTCGATTCAGCCCCTGCTGAAAACCGGTTTGGAAAGAATTCGGATGCATACTCACCCTGCCCGCAACAATACGGGTGGGCGAATGACTGTTTTAGCATGCTATCTGGTCAATTGTATCACACAGGCAAGGGCTTTTCGCTGATTTTTTTGGGCAATGGACGCCCCTGAACCTGTACCCTCCCCTTCCAGTCCGGCCTACCGTCAGGGCCTAACACCAAAAACGCGGGCAATGGACAACAAGGTTAGGAATGTGTGGGCCGATCGGTGGACCAATTGACGCCAGGTGATGTTTGACAACAATACAGGCAAATCAGTCGCCGGAGCCTGTCCGAATTCGGGCCGCCTTTCCGAACGACTTACGCACTCGTAGCTCAATGGATAGAGCATCGGTCTTCGGAACCGAGGGTTGCAGGTTCGAGTCCTGCCGAGTGCGCTGTTTTTCTTGTGGGTTTTACTCAGTAACCCTACTTTGTGCGGGGCATTTCGCAAATCCAGTCCCCCCACTAATCCCCCCACAAACTCCCAATTTTTGGATTGCATGTGCCGAATCCTAAGAACGTCTGAGGCGGTTTGCCATCCATTGATCGTCAAGAAAGTGTTTTCTGCTTGGGCGCGTTTGCATACTTTTTCGCTTGAACCGGGATTTCAGCAGTCGACGATTTTCTCCTCGTGCCGGATTGCCCGTCGGACGATCACACTTGGCAGGAAGATCGTAACTCACATTTAGAGCCTATCCCAATACTCCGGCAACGCGGAGCGTTGTCCAAGCGAATGAAAAGTGTAGCATGGCCAGATAGTTGCTGGACTTTTTCTCCCAGCGAATCAGCAGTCGTCGAAAACGATTGATCCAGGAATGTGTCCGTTCGACGACCCAGCGACGGGGCTTGAAGTGCGGATTGTTCTTCCGCTGCTTTTCTTCCTCGCCGCGGGATTTGACGTGCGGCTGGTAGTGGCGTCGCTTGAGAAATTGCTGCACGTGCTGCGAATGGTAACCCTTGTCCAGGCAGACGTGTTGGCGACGACGCGGCGCGGGTTTCGGCCGGGCGACTGGGACGCTGTCGAAAGTCGCCTCAAGAAGTTTGACGTCGTGAGTGTTGGCGCCGCTGACTT
>JAYVKA010000152.1:0-6483 GCA_043768885.1 Planctomycetota bacterium | reverse complement strand
GGGCTTTGGTTTGGACTTCGATCGCCCGGTCCAAATGCCCTTGTTTGTGCAGGAGATGAGCGAAGGTATCGAGAATCATCCAATCATCCGGTGTGATCGAAACTGCCTTTTCGGTTGCAAGCGCGGAAGCATCGAGCAGTGGCTTGGAAAAATCGCTGTCGGCTTTGGACATTTCGAAGATCGCCCAGGCATACTGATTAATCAATAGTGGATCGACTCCTTCGCAACCGGCCAAATCGGTCAGGGCATTGGCTGCTTTGTCGTGGTTCTCCTGCGACATTTGCACTTTGAACCGCAGGTCATGTATCAAGCCTTTCTGGACAGGAGTGGCTTCGGAGAGCATTGCCTCCAGCATTTTCAAGCCTTCTTCCATTTCTCCGGCCTGCAATTTTTCAATAACAGGTGCGGCTCTTTCCTGAAACTTGGCCTGTTCCAAAGCGGCTTCCTGTTCCTTGCGGATCGGGGCACCCATTTTTTCGCGGTCCCAGCTTCCATCGACGACAGCCTGAAGCGGTTCGTCCATTTCCATTGGATGACCAAGCCACTCGATCAGGCCCGATTTTCCAACGATAAAGCAGCAGGGAATTCCGCTTTGCGCGGCAGCACGAAAATAGTCTTTCTCCACCGAACTGTCCGGATCGCAAGTCATTCATTTCCGGGATGCAGGCTATTTCTTGTCGCGGGTGATTTTGGGCGGAAGCTTTTCTCCTGCCGGAATGAACTTCATGGAGATCGAGTTCACACAGTGACGGGTGTTTTTTTCGGTATAGCCTTCACCCTCAAAAACATGTCCCAGATGACCACTGCAATTGTTGCAGACAATTTCAATCCGCATTCCATCAGCATCGGGCAGCCGCAAAACAGTTCCGGGAATCTCGCTGTCAAAACTGGGCCAACCACAATGGCTATCGAATTTGTCATTGGAGCGATAGAGCGCTGCGTTGCAACGGCGGCAAAGATACATTCCGGAAGACTTGTTGTCGGTGTAGGCACCAACTCCGGCGCTTTCCGTCCCCTTGTCCAGCAAAACTTCCCTCTCAGCGCTGTTCAACTTGTTGTATTCGCCGACGACGGTTTCCTGGGTTGGCATCTCGTTGACTCCCAATATAATTTCGATTTTCGTTTGAGAATTGCTCGCTATCTCGTTCCAGTCAATCCTGGATTCGGCGGCGATTTCGTTCATGCGGACCGTAGCGGCATTCAACTGGACTTGATTCAGCTTCCGCGTCGCCTTCCACGTATCGCCATCGATCGTTCGAATCAGTTTTTCATCCAGATTGAACTCCTGAATCTGCCGCCAAATAACATAAAACTCGTCGTTGGCTTGCAGCGAGTTCAGGGCTTTGTATTTTTCCAGCCAAACTGGGAGCGCGGCCCGGGCTTTTTCTGAGTAGTCGGCGGGATTGAACGAAGTCGGAGTCTTCCAGCCGAAGTCATGATCTTCTGGAACCGACAAATCAAACTTTTCCAGACGATCGACCACCCGCCCAAGCCGTTCCCGGTCGCGGACCACGGCGGCAATAATTGCCAGATCGTATCTGCTGGCAAGAGCCTTCAGATCGATCCCCCGCGCATCAATCTCTTCGAGAGGCGGGAACAGGGCCGTATCGATCAATCGGCGAAACTGAAACAGGAAATATTGAAATCCGGCTTCGTCGAAATCGCCAGCATCCCAGGCTTTCATCGCTTTTTCTGCCGACGCCAGGAAATTGTCAGTTTGGCCCCGAGCCGTTGTATTCGCAAAGAACAAACCCGAAACGACGACCAGTCCTGCAAGCAAAAAAAGTTTCATACGCATGATTAAATTCTCCGCGGCCAATCCAATTCAACCTGCTGAAATCAGGCATCAACCTCTGTGAACCGTCAGTATCAGGCGTTCGCAACCGGGGCCGGCAAATTTTTTGGCCAACAAATTGGCGAGTCCCCTGGTACAAATCGCCGTGACAGACCAAAGTGTTATTTGGCGTCAGCAAATGTTCCGCAATTATCAGGTGATTCGCGTGGCAGGTAAACCTCGAAAATCAAAAAGTCGCGTTTCCACGCCTTTCCCCGTGCCTGACAACCTGCCTCCGGCTGCATTGGCACTTGGCAGCGTCCTCCATTGCGTGCTTGGATTGTCCCGCTTACGGGCTCAACAGATGATTCGCCAGGGCCAGTTTTTGGTCAACGCTACGGTTGTTCGCGACGTGAACCGGCGGGTTCGCGTGGGAGACACGATCGACCGGGATATCGGGACGCAGGAAATCCGCGGGCGAACTGCCCCAAAACAAAAAAGTGTCAAAGCTGCCCCGCAACACCGCCCTGCCCTGTTCTATCGCGACGAGCATCTGTTGGTTGTGTTCAAGCCGGCGGGCATACTGACCGTGCCGACTCCGAAACGCGAACGGAAAACGCTGGCAATGTGGCTGGCCAACGAGCTCAAAGGCGAACATTCGCGCGAAGACATCCGTTTTGTTCAACGACTGGACCGGGACGTATCGGGCATCATCGTGGTTTCGTTATCCGAAGAAGCCTACATGCCGCTTCGAAAACAATTCGAACAACACTTGCCACAACGCCGTTACGTCGCGCTGGTCGCTGGCCGGGTCGAACCGCAACAAGGCACTTTCAGTTCGCTGATGGCGACAGGGAAAAAACTGGAACGATTCCAGGTCGAATCAAAAGGATTTGGCGAACGGGCGATTACGCATTATCGCGTCATGCAGCAGGAACGGGAAGCTGCAAGCGTCGAAGTGTGGCTGGAAACCGGTCGCCGACACCAGATCCGTGTTCACTTTGCCGAAGCCGGACATCCGGTTTTGGGAGACGATCGCTACAAACGGCATTCAGCAATGCATCCGAAATGGCCAGCCAACCGGATTGCACTTCACGCGGCGACTCTCGAATTCGATCACCCGGTGACTGGTGAATCGATGAAGTTTACTTCTTCGGTGCCAAGGGAATTCAAAACATTTTTGGAAGCGGTTGGCGAGCCAAAAGCGGCGACAGGCGAGACTGCAACTGGCCAACCGAAAGCCGCCAGGGACAGGAAGGTGTCAAAGACCAGGCAGCCTGCGAACAAGCGTACGCGGAAGAAGCGTTACAAGAACGATTGAGACAAAGTTCAGCACAAATCCAGCCCGGATCATGTTCGCCAGGCCAACTTGCCCGGTCCCAAATACGATCGCGTTCGGAGTCATCGTCCAACGAGCACCGTCGGCGGCGTGTCGAACCAGCGGAGAATGACCAGCGACATTCGCTGCCCAAGCCACAACGCTGAATGGCCAAGCCGACAATGAAGCTGCCGAGGAACAGAAAGATTACCGCATCGGCACTGGGGGCCACAGGAGGATCGATTTTGGCAACACCCAAAACCGGAAAGCAGACGATCAGCAACTGCGAAGTCACCTTCAACTCGGAGCCTCGGTCATCCACCAAACCGCCATCCAAACCATCATCGCCAGTGTCACCCTACCCGGCCCAATCAACTCCGTCCCGCCCGTCAACCACCAACAAACGAGCGCCAATATGGGCCCCAATGCAGCGGAACACCATTTCCAGCCCGAAGGCAGCAACGAGTGTTCCTCCCGTATTGCAATCTCGGCAGGCATGTTGATTTTGAAACCGGTTGATCGAATTCATTGAAGGCAATTTTGATTTGACAGGGCCGAGCTATTCTGCATTCAAGCGGATTCAGGGAGGCCCGACACATGATAGCGGCCAAATCGAGGCAAAAAGAGTCTGGCGGCTGGTCAATGGTAGTGTCGTCGCCGGTCCGCATCCTATTGTGGTCGATGCGTCGCCAATACCAACAACGTCTTGACGCGGGAAATGGTTGCGCAATGATAAAGGCTGGTGTCAAGGACGAAACGGCAATAGATTGGCCGCGATAGACACCTGTGAAATTGGCTGGCTCGCTTTGCAGTGAGCACTGTTTGTTCTGGAGTGAAAATGCACAAGACTCAACTTTTGGCTGCGCGGGCGGGTTCGGATACTGCGGAAATGCAATTCGTCGCGGAGCGGGAATCGCTGCCCGTCGAAACGATTCGCGATGAAGTCGCTGCCGGGCGAATGGTGATTCCGGCCAACAAGGTGCACCTGGCCGGGAAATTGCAGCCGATGTGCATTGGGATCGCTGCCAAGTGCAAGATCAACGCCAATATCGGCAACTCGGCAGTGACCAGTAACGTCGATGAAGAACTGGAAAAACTTCACACGTCCGTCCATTTTGGTTCCGACACGGTGATGGATCTTTCGACTGGCAAAGACATCGACAAGATTCGCAAAGCGATCATTGACGCTTCGCCAGTGCCGATTGGGACGGTGCCGATTTACCAGATGCTGGAGCAGCTGGGCGGAAACATCGAAGACATGCGGCCGCAGCATTTTCTGGACATGGTCGAGCATCAGGCGAAACAGGGGGTCGACTACATGACGATCCACTGTGGGGTGATGCTGGAGCATTTGCACTTGACGACCAAACGTGTGACCGGAATTGTTTCACGAGGCGGATCACTGATTGCCAAATGGATGATGGTGCATCGAAAGCAGAACCCGTTATACGAGTCGTTCGACGATTTGTGCGACATCATGCGTGAGTATGACGTGACGTGGAGTCTGGGAGACGGTTTGCGGCCGGGCAGCATTGCCGACGCGAGCGACGAAGCGCAGTTTGCCGAACTGGACGTTCTAGGCGAGTTGACTCGTCGTGGTCAGGAAAACGGAACGCAGGTCATGGTCGAAGGGCCCGGGCACATTCCGATGCACCAAATCGAGATGAATGTCAAACGGCAGATCGAAATCTGCAACGGTGCGCCGTTTTATGTGCTCGGTCCGCTGGTGACCGACATCGCTCCGGGCTACGACCACATTACCAGCGGCATTGGCGCGGCGATGGCGGGCTGGCATGGCGCGGCGATGCTGTGCTATGTGACGCCGAAAGAGCATCTTGGACTGCCCAATAACGATGACGTTCGGGCGGGAGTGATCGCTTACAAGATTGCAGCTCACTCGGCAGACGTGGCTCGTGGCCGGCCAGGAGCCCAGGACCGGGATGATGCTTTGTCAAAAGCCCGGTTCGAGTTTGACTGGAAAGAACAATTTCGTCTTTCGCTCGATCCGGAAACTGCGCAGCGCTATCACGACGAGACTTTGCCGCAAGACACATTCAAGTCGGCTCATTTCTGCAGCATGTGTGGTCCGCGATATTGTTCGATGCGGATCACGGATGACATTCGCAAGATGGCAGCGGAGCAGGACAGTTTGATCGGCATTGGCGAAAAAGCAGGCGCTTAGGCGAGCCTGTCCTCAGGCTCGTGCTGGCCTGATATGTTTCGGTACCGTTGAAATGTCAGCCTGGGGACAGGCTGACCTGCGTGGAGAAACGCGATGCGATGTTTGATTGCTGCGGTGATGTCGGTTGCTTTGCTCGTTCAGGTTGCAACTGGCCAGGATGCTGGGCGACCCTTTGGCGAAACGGCAATCGTGTCGATTGATCGGGCTGTGAAATCCGAGATTGAATCCCAGGGGTTGGTTGGTGTTGCGGTTGGAGTGATTGTCGAAGGCGAAATCGCTTATCTCGGATCATACGGCAAGGCCGATATCGATCGCGACGTAGCAGTTACCGAAGAGACAGTTTTCAACTGGGCTTCGAATTCCAAGCCGGTGATGGCGGTTGCGGCCATGCAACTGGTTCAGGCGGGCAAGCTGGATCTCGATGCCGATGTGCGGAGGTATGTGCCGGAGTTTCCGGAGAAATCGCATGTCGTCTCCGCTCGCCATTTGCTTTGTCACCAAAGCGGGATTCCGCATTACAGCAACGGCCGGATCGTGGGGCTAACACTTACTGATTTGGAGCCGCCTGACGATACGATTCCCTCGCAGGCCATGTGGCGTTTTGCAGGTTCGCCATTGATATTCGCGCCGGGTGAGCGGCAAGAGTATTCGTCTTATGCGTACGTTCTGCTGTCAGCGGTTGTTGAAAATGCGGGTGGCGAACCGATCAACGAACAATTGCACCAACGAATTCTGGATCCGGTCGGAATGGGCAGTTTTCAAATGGATGTGGCCGATGCGGGACAGGAACACTGGACCAGGGGCTACACGAGAACGTCTGCGGGGCAATTCCTGGCGGTTGGCGATTGCGCCCATGCCTGGAAGCACGGTGCAGGTGGATACAAATCGAACGTTCGTGATTTCGCAAAGTGGGCCCGGTCCCTGTTGGAGCCAACGCTGGTCGATTCGAAAACTGAATCGGAGATGTGGACCCGTCAGAAACTGAATGATGGCACGGAGGCGGGGTATGGACTGGGTTTTGTTGTCGAGGGCTCGGGCAAGGACCTGAAAATTTCACACGGTGGTTCACAGGATGAAACAAAAACACGACTGGTCGTATGGCCGAATCGCGAGATGGGTGTAGTCGTGATGTGCAATACGAATCATTGCGACGCGGGGAAGATTTCGACCGCGATCATGGGTGCCCTGCAGAAAAGCAAAGTCAATCCG
>JAYVKA010000151.1:0-2371 GCA_043768885.1 Planctomycetota bacterium | reverse complement strand
GGTGACCTGAAGAAATCGCTGGCACTCGAAAAAGAAACGCATGAGCAAATGAAGGAGACTCTTGGTGAAGATCACCACGACACGCTTCTGGCCCTGCTTAACCTTGCCGCCGGCTATCGGTCAGTCGGCGATATGGTCAGAGCCATGCCCCTGTTTGAGGAAGCGTTCAAACGGACTCAGGCCAGGCTGGGAAAAGTCCACCCGACGAGTTTGAAAGCGATGAACAATTTTGGGACGTCATTGTGGACGATGGGCCTGCGGGAACGGGGCCTACCCCTGATGGAAGAATCGTTGCGGCTGAGTCGAGAGCGTTTGGGGGATGAAAACCCCGACACAATTACCCGGATGCGAAACATGGCGGTTGTTTGGGCGCAAACGGGACAAACGGAAAAGGCCTTGAAACTGGTCAGTGAATGCCTCGAAACTGCAAAACGAATATTGGGACCAGAACACCCCGAAACGATTGGCAGCATTCAGGCTCTGGCGGAATGTTACGTCCGTGCCCAGACGCCGGAAAAAGCCCTGCTGCTGTTGACCGATTTGGTCGAGCGCCAAACCCGCACTTTGGGGAGGGACCATCCCGATACTTTGGTTCTGATGAACGACCTTGCTGGCGTTTACATCTCGATCGACAAGCTCGATCTCGCGTTGCCGTTGTTGCAGGAGTCGCTGGAACTCAAAAGCAAAAAACTTGGCGACGACCATCCGGAGACGGTCGCGTCCAAAGGCAACCTCGCGATTGTCTATCGGCAGGTGGGCCGAATGGATTTGGCTTTGCCATTGATGGAAGAAACGCTTGCGGCGATGGAACAGAAACTGGGAAACGCTCATCCCAACACCCAGGCAGCCCAATACAACCTGGCGGTGGCGATGTTGCTGAGCGGAAAGACCGATCGGGCGATGGAACTGTACGAGTCGTTTCGAACGAACTATCAGGCGCAGGCCGGTAATGACCGGTCCCAGTACGCGATGTTGCTAACCCTGTTCTCGCGACGCCTGTTTGCGGTGGGTGAGTTTGTTCGCGCCGAGGACTCGTTGCGCGAGGCTCTGAAAATTCGCGAATCGCGGGAGCCCGATTCGTGGGGCAGATTTGCGACCCAGGCGTTGCTGGGGCATGCGCTGCTGGTGCAGGGAAACCGCGACGAAGCCGCCCCGTTGCTTGTCGCTGGTTACGAAGGCATGAAGGCCCGTGAGGCACCAATTCCCGAAGAAGACATGCAGTTGTTGCCCGACACGCTGGATCAACTGATCGTTCTCACCACTGCAAACGGTGACCAAGATGCGTTGATGAAATGGCAAACCGAACGGGCAATTTATCCGGCCGCCAAGAGTGATTTGAAGAGTGAAGTAGAGAAGGTTAAATAGTTGGTCAATGCCGCCTCGCCTGCGACATCGCCACCCGTTCGGAATTCAGACTGTTTCCTTTAGAATTGGGCATTGCATTCCCGTTTCAGCGAATTTCCGGCTTCTAACACATACTTATGCCCAAAAAAACAATCAGAGACATTGAAGTTACTGGCAAAAAAGTCCTGATGCGGGTTGATTTCAACGTGCCGCTGGACGATGCAGGAAATATCACCGACGACCGCCGGATCGTGATGGCGTTGCCGTCCATACAGAGTGTGCTTGGTCGCGGCGGTAGTGTGATTCTGATGTCGCATCTGGGAAGACCTGATGGTACTCCGGATCCGGCCTTCAGTTTGGCTCCGGTGGCAAAAGTGCTTGGTGACATGCTTGCCCGCGATGTGGTGTTTGCGACAGACACGGTTGGTGATGATGCAAAAGCCAAATCCGCCGCTCTGAAACCGGGCGAGGTGTTGCTGCTTGAAAATGTTCGCTTCAACGCCGGTGAGAAAAAGGGTGAAGTCACCTACGCCAAAACCCTGGCTGATATGGGTGACGTCTATTGCAATGACGCTTTTGGGACTTGCCACCGCCAGGACGGATCGATGTACGCCGTGCCGATCGCGATGGCCGGCAAACCTCGCGTGGCGGGGATGTTGGTTGAAAAAGAAATCAAATACCTGAGCGACGTGATCAGCTCCCCCGAACGGCCGTTCATCGCAATTCTCGGCGGTGCCAAAGTCTCCGACAAAATCAAGGTGATCGACAACCTGCTGAAGGTTTGCGATTCCGTAGTGATCGGCGGCGCGATGGCCTACACGTTTTCGCTGGCGTCTGGTGGCGCGGTCGGCAAAAGCCTGGTCGAGCCCGAAAAGGTGGGTCTGGCAAAGGACCTGATTCAGCGCGGCGGGTCGAAAATCGTATTGCCCGTCGATTCACATTGCGGCGATGCGTTCAGCGCCGACTGCAATAAACAGGTTGTCGCTGCGGGGCAAATTCCCGACGGCTGGCAAGGCCTCGACATTGG
>JAYVKA010000150.1:0-16734 GCA_043768885.1 Planctomycetota bacterium | reverse complement strand
TGCACGACGATCGGTGTAGCCTTGATTGCCATCCTGAGTATCCAGCAGGTTCGCGGTGTACCCTTTGAGGAGTTTGCAGCGGCGCGGGTCTTGTCTGATGCCAACAAATACGCGGTCGGGATACTTGTGCCGATGATTGCCCCGGTTTGTTTGTTGATGTTTACGCTTTTTCCGCGATTGCGGCCGGTGCTCGATATCGTCCTGGATGTGATCAATCATTTTTATTTTCGCCGGACAACAATCGATGACACAATCGACAAAGACGAATTCGACATTCGGGAAACCACTTTTGAAAACGGAACAAAGTACTTTGCCCGGCGGGACGCGATTCACGCAAGGATCAAAAACTCACTGGCGTTTTTTCGGGACCATATCCAAGGGCGACCAACCCTGACATTGATCAGTCATAGCCAGGGTACGATGATCGCGATCGAGGTGCTGAACGACCCGGAGTTGGCGTGGTTGAATGCAAGTTTTTCGCAGGTCCGTTTGGTGACGATGGGTTCGCCATTTACGCATTTGTACCAATACTATTTCTCGCATCTCTATCCGCCACTGGACTCAGGGCATTGGCAGGAGCTGCGGGGCCGGGTTAAACGCTGGATTAATATCTGTCGCCGCGATGATTTTGTCGGGACGCGGATTGATTTTCCGGAACCCAAACCTGTTCAGGGATTTGAGTTTTCAAACCACGCCGTGGGAGCCCGGGGCCATATGAACTACTGGTCGGATGTAGAAGTATTGGCGATCCTGCAGCGGGAATTGCTGGACGATGGTTCCACGGCCTGGCACAGGGTTGTGCGATCACGGGCTGCGTAGAAAGTAGCTCGGTGGTCCTTCACCGAGATTCAAGGCGTTTGCCCGGTGCTTTTGAATCAGGAATCACGGCGGGGGACCGCCGTGCTACTTTCTGGACCTTTGGATTGGGTGGTTGCGGGTATATGATCGGATATGCCCCGGCCCGGGTCATCTCTTTTGATCTGCCGGGCCTTTCTGCCTGTCTTCCGGTTATTTTGTATGCAATCTGTTCGCCGACCTGAATTGATGAGCCCGGCTGGGCATTGGCCTCAAATGCACGCTGCGATCGAGGCCGGGGCGGATGCTGTTTATTTCGGGCTGAAGCACTTTACTGCACGGGCCAAAGCCGGTTTTGATCTGGATGAACTGCCGGAAGCAATTCGGACTTTGCATCGTCGCGGAGTTAAAGGCTTTGTCACGTTCAACACACTGGTGTTCGATCACGAACTGGAGCAGGCCGAACAGACGATCGCCGCCATTTCCGACAGCGGTGCTGACGCGATCATTGTCCAGGACATAGGCATCGCAAAACTCGCCAGTCAGGTTGCGCCGGAACTGGAAATTCATGGCAGCACGCAAATGTCGGTGACGAGTGCCGAGGGAGCCGAGCTGGCGCGGGAGTTTGGTTGCACACGAATTGTGCTGGCCCGCGAATTGTCGCTGCGTGATATTGAAAAAATCAAAAACCAGACGGAGCTGGAACTGGAAGTATTTGTTCACGGAGCACTGTGCGTTTCGTATTCAGGACAATGCCTGAGCAGCGAAGCCTGGGGCGGTCGAAGTGCGAATCGCGGCCAATGCGCCCAGGCTTGCCGGTTGCCATACGATCTGATCGTCGATGGTCGTCACAAGGAAATTGGAGCGGCGCGGTATCTGCTTTCGCCGGGAGACCTATACGCTCTTGAGCAGATTCCGGAACTGGTGCGAATCGGAATTGCCTGTGTGAAAATTGAGGGGCGATACAAGGAAGCCGAATACGTTGCGGCGACGACCGCGAACTACCGCGAAGCGATCGACGCGGCGGCGGCTGGTCAGCAATATCAGCTTGATCCGGGTCGGCGACAGGACTTGGAGCAAGTCTATTCGCGTGGACTGGGGCCATGGTTCATGGAAGGAACCAATCATCAGCGGGCAGTCGACGGGCGGGCTCCGCGTCATCGCGGCCTGAAAATCGGACGAGTGTCACGGGTTTCGTTCAACGGGGTTTTTGTCGAAACACAGATTCCGCTTTATCGTGGGGACGGAGTCGTTTTTGATGCCGCTGACCGACGTGGCCCGGACGTAGCGGAGCAG
Source organism: Planctomycetota bacterium (assembly GCA_043768885.1). Taxonomy (GTDB): domain Bacteria; phylum Planctomycetota; class Planctomycetia; order Pirellulales; family Pirellulaceae; genus BJ22. Next base: position 14,643 of record JAYVKA010000150.1, on the reverse strand, counting down.
GGCGGATTTCTGTTCGATGTCCGGGAAGCCGGCGAGGGCCGCTGCGAGATTCGCTTTGGCGACGGTGCGATCGACCTTTCCGACGTGGCGGTTGGCGATTGGGTTTGGCGAACGCTTGATCCTTCGCTCAAGAAACGGCTGAAGCCCCTAACACAGGCAAACGATCCGGTTCATACTCGTCCAGTCGACTTGCATTTGACAGCGACGACCGGTCAGCCCGCCGAATTGCGAATTGAGTTTCGATCAAACGAATCGGCAGATCCAATTGTAGTCACGGCCATTGGTCAAAACGCGGTTGAGCCGGCCCGATCCAGACCAACGTCGGACGAACAAATCAGCCAGCAGCTTTCGAGGATGGGTGGCAGCGGATTCCATGCCGGGTCGATCAAGATGGAACGAAGCGAAGACGCGTTTCTCCCGACCAGCGTACTGAACGAGATTCGGCGGCTGGCGGTTGATCTGTTGAGCCAACGATTGACGGAAATTCCCAAACGGGAAACACGGCAAGTCCTTGCTACCGAATTGGCGAGTGCAAAGGCCGTCCCGATTTCCGAACAGGCGAATCGATGCGAAATTCATTTGCTGGTCCGGACTGCAGAACAACTGGAGGGAGCGTTAACGGTTTCACCGGCCAGCATTACGCTCGATTATCTGGAGTTGTACGGGCTGCGTGATTCGGTCGAGCGAATACGTGCGGCAGGAATCGAAGTCCGGGTTGCCAGCCCTCGCGTGTTGAAGCCTGACGAACAGCGTGTGGTCCGGTTTCTATTGTCTCTGGAGTGTCCGATTCTGGTTCGCAGCGGAGGATTGTTACACGATTTGCTGAAGGTTCCTGAAGGCGAGCGTCCCGAACTGGATGGCGATTTCAGTCTGAATCTCGTTAACTTGCTTTCGGTTCGGGCGATGCTGGATCGTGGAATCCGGCGATGGACTCCGGCCCACGACTTGAACGCCCAACAAATTTCGGAGTTGGCCCGTGCCGGTTTTTCAAGTGGAATGGAGCCCGTCGTCTTTCATCATTTGCCAGTCTTCCATACCGAGCATTGCGTGTTTTGCCGGTTTATGTCCGAGGGGACCGACCACACCAATTGTGGTCATCCCTGCGAGAAACATCGGGTTGCGTTGCGAGATTCCGAAGGCCGCGCCCATCCGGTGATGGCAGATGTCGGCTGTCGGAATACGGTTTTCGGGGCACAGATTCAGTCCGGGGCAAAATTTCTCGGTTTGTTCCGGCGATCGGGCATCCAGAATTTCCGAATGGAGTTCGTGCATCAGTCGGCCAGCCAGGTTGCGGAGGCAGCAAGGGCATTGCGTGAATTTTTCGATGGAAACGTCGACGAATTACTGCTCGATCACGATTTCCGCCAATGCTGTCCTGCGGGAACGACGGATGGAAGCTTGTTTGTGCCTGCCGGTTTTCGGCAATTGGTTCAGCTAAACGGTTGACGAAAACACTTTGCTAGCGAGTCTCCGAAGACATTCGCCCTCCAACTCCCGCCGGTATTTTCTGATTGATATTGGCCATTTGCTGTCCCTGACGTTAATATCGCGAATCGGGCGGGAATGCTCCCCTTACTCCCGACTTGCTGGCAATCGCAAATGGATTTGCGGTCACCAGTTCCGAAACAAAAAACCCAGCCAACACGCCAGGAAAGGAATCCGGCATGCATGCGACCATTGGCGAGATCGCCGCGAGAACTGGCGGTTCCATCCGAGGCAATCCCGAGCTCACTATCTTCGCAACCGCGACACTGGACCGGGCCGAATGTGGCATGATCACTTTCGTCAATGGAAAGCTGAACTGGGAGCGGTTCCTGAAATCATCCGCATCGGCGGCGGTTATTTCCGGTCATGATCCAGTGGACTGCGATCGGCCGGTGATTTTGGTCGAAGACGCCGAGGTTGCGTTTGCCGAACTGGTCAGCATGTTTCGTCCGCGAACTGCGGGCAACAACTCTGGAGGCATCAGTCCCCACGCCTGGATTAGCCCAACAGCGAAACTGGGCCAAAGCGTTAACGTCCAGCCCCACGCGTTTGTCGGCGACGACGTTCAACTGGGTGACAATTGCCGCATCATGAGTGGTGCCAAGATCATGGACGGCTCGGTCATCGGGAACAACGTCACGATTTTCCCGAATGCAGTCCTTTACGAAAACACACACGTCGGTGATCGGGTTTTGATTCACGCCGGAGCAATCATCGGAGCGTACGGTTTCGGCTATCGGACGAAGAACGGACGACACTTGTTGTGCCCCCAACTCGGCTGTGTTCGCATCGAGTCGGACGTCGAAATCGGAGCAGGGACAACAATCGACCGCGGAACCTTTGACGACACGATTATCGGCGAGGGAACCAAGATCGACGACCAGGTGATGATCGGGCACAACTGCCGGATCGGCCGCCACAATCTGATTTGCTCCCAGGTAGGAATCGCCGGCAGCTGCACAACCGGCGACTATGTGGTGATGGGCGGACAAGTAGGCATCGGCGATCACTTGCGGATTGGAAACAGAGTTAATCTTTGCGCCGGGTCCGGCGTGATGAGATCGATCCAGGACGGCGAGACACACTTTGGTGTTCCGTCGAAGCCAGTTCGTGAACAAATGCAGATTTTGGCGATCAGCTCGAAACTTCCGGAATTTCGCAAGCGGATCAAGTCGCTGGAGTCAGCAGTTGACGCCTTGCGGGATCAGCGGAGTGCCGCCCCTCCGGACAAAAAGGCCGCCTGAACGCCGGTATCGAAATCAACCATGACACAACCATCCAGCCTCCAGCCGCCAAAGGGCAATGGCCAAACGGTCGGATTGATCGCGGGCTGGGGCGACTACCCGGTTGTCGTCGCGCGGCGCCTGGTCGAGTCCGGTTATCGCGTCTTTACGATCGGCATTGCGGGACATGCTGACGAGACGCTGCGGGAAATCAGCCATGGATACGAATCCCTGGGCGTTGCCAGGTTTCGCAGTGCGATACGTTTTTTTCAGCGGAACAATGTCCGGCACGCGATGATGGCCGGAAAAGTATTCAAGCATCTGATGTTTCAACGTCGCGTTTGGATGCAACATTTCCCCGATCTCACAACGCTTCGATATTTCTGGCACCAGTTTGTTACTGGCCGGGAAAAACGAAACGACGATCAGATGTTGTTGACCGTAACCCGTTTGTTTGCAGATTTTGGAATCGAACTTATGCCTGCCACTGATTTTGCGCCAGAGCTGTTGACACCCCCAGGGCTGGTCGCCGGACGAATGCCCAGCCAAATGCAACTCCGCGACATTGAAATGGGATGGCAATTGGCCCGCGAAATGGGTCGGCTGGATATTGGCCAGTCGATTTGTATCAAGAGCCGGGCGGTGTTGGCCGTGGAGGCGATCGAAGGAACCGACGAGTGCATCCGCAGGGCAGGGCGTCTGTGTCCGGCTGGTGGGTTTACCGTCGTAAAGGTCGCCAAGCCGCACCAGGATATGCGGTTCGACGTTCCCACAATCGGTCCCGGGACGATTGATGCAATGAGCCAGTCGGGCGGCGGCGTGTTGGCAATCGAGGGCGGGCGAACGATAATCCTGGGACGTGAAGAGTTGATTACACTGGCCAAACGCCACGGGATTTCGGTTTATGCATTTGATCCAGGCCAATTTGAAATCGGCAAATTCCAGACCGACCGGGTCGCGGCTTGACGGACACAAAGTAGCACGGCGGTCCCCTGCCGTGAGTTCGGCCGTGAGTTCGGCCGTGAATTCGGCCGTGAGTTGCGCCGTGAGTTGCGGTGGAGGACCACCGGGCTACTTTGATCGACTGGTGAATCGATCGTGAATTCAGAAGCAACGAATTCCGGCCATTGGGACATCATCATCATCGGTGCAGGAGCGGCCGGACTGTTCGCAGCCGCATCCGCCGCCGGCCGTGGAAAACGGACGCTGGTGATCGAGAAGAACCGCAAGATCGGCGTGAAGATCCTGATGTCCGGCGGTACTCGATGTAACGTCACACATGATTGTTCGCCCGGCGCGCTGGCCAAACGTTTTGGCCACGCGAAGAAGTTTCTGGAGTTTCCTGTCGGTCGTTTGCCGCCCCAGGAAATCGTTTCGATCGTCAATACGGCGGGCGTCGCAACAAAAATCGAATCGACGGGAAAGATCTTTCCCGCCAGCGACAGTGCCGTCGATGTTCGCGACGCTTTGCTGGAACGGGCGATGAAGGCGGGGGCACAATTCCGGGCCGGAACCGCAGTCAACGACGTCAATTTTGCCGACGCCAGGTTTGTCTGCACGATAGATTCCGAGACACTGAGTTGCGATTCACTGATCCTGACGACTGGTGGAAAATCGTATCCCGGATGTGGGACGACGGGAGACGGTTATCCCTGGGCGGAGAGGTTTGGACATTCGATCGTTCCGCCACGACCCGCTTTGACGCCGTTGGTTTGCCAGTCCGAATGGGTTCGACGTTTATCCGGCGTGACGATTGATCCTTGTGCGGCTGCCGCGATTTCGGACGATGGCAAAACGATTGGCGAAGCGGTTCCCGCTTCGTTGCTGTTCACTCATATGGGATTCTCCGGTCCGCTGGCGATGAACCTCAGTCGTTGGTTCACTTTGCCCCGTGGGGAAAAGGCCAGCAAATTGCGAATGGATTTCCTGCCTGACGAAAAACAGGGAGGGCTCAACGATCGGATTCAGAGTTATAACTCCGAACATCCAAGACAGATCGCAGCCAATTTGCCAATCGAGCCCCTGCCCCGACGGCTGGTTGATGAACTGATGATGCTGGCCGGGATTTCGATGGACTTGAAGCTTGCGGAAATGGGCAAGAGGCGACTGGCTGCACTGGTCGAATTGATCAAAGCCTGTCCGGTTTCCGTCGAAGATACTCGCGGTTTTGCCAAGGCCGAGGTGACCGCTGGGGGCATTGCCCTGGATGAAGTGGACAATCGGACGATGCAAAGCCGTTTTCAGCCTGGATTATTCCTGGCAGGCGAAATTCTTGACTTCGACGGCCCGATTGGCGGATTTAACTTCCAGGCCGCGTTCAGCACAGGGCATTTGGCAGGGTCAAATGCCTGAAACCAGCGGACATTTGAAATAGCCACTCTTCTGACCCAAATTTTTCGGGTTTGAATGAATTGAGCGAAATTGCGTTGTTTCGTTGTCGAACCCCGGCTCCAGTGATTCGCTGGCCCGGGATTCGAAAAGAAGTGTCTCATTTGGACGCAATAACTCATTTGCTACCAATTGATCGAGCCTTGTCCAAGTGGGCCCCCAATCGAATGGATGAAATTCATTTTTTTTCCCACTGGTCGGATTCCTTTACCTGTCATTCAAAATTGACTTTCCAATGGTGACGTCGATTCCATTCCGACTTGCCGATAATCGCCAAGTTTTGATTGGTTGGCTTTGTTCGCTTCCAAATAGATCGAAGGAATCAAATCGACAAAGACGGGACCAATTTCTCAAATCCGATCCTCGATTGATCGATGTTCTTTTGGATAATAAACGCTGCAACTCGGATCGGCCAATTGCCGGATACAGCCCTGAGCCACCGTTTCCCTATCCATGCTTGACAGGCAAAGTACTTTTCCCGGCATCATTTATGCGCAGGAAAAAACCACGTAGCTCAAATGAGGTACGTGGTTCAAGTTCAATTGTCAAAATTGGACAGGGTCTAAACGCGGCGACGGCGAACAACAAGACCAAGCCCACAAAGTCCCAAGGCAATCAAAGTGCCGGGTTCGGGGATTGCAAACAGGTCGGTACGGAAATTGACCTGATAGGCACTCGGTGTAGCTGTTGAGGTTGAGGTAACGGTCCAGTTGTTTGTACCGAAGGTTGTATTAAACAATCCAACCGCCAACCAATACGAACCGGCATTCAAGTTGCCGTCACGTCCGTTTGCCGCGCTACCATTTGTGAAACCGAATGGATCAACTGGGAGCGTTCGGGGTGTCGTGTTTCCGAATGAAAGTGCACTCAACAAACTGTGACCATCGTCGTCATCGGTTGCGATAAAATTCCCTAAATTGTCGTACAACCCAATTTCTGTATCGGGAAGAAGAGTCGCTGAAGTGGAACTGGTATCAATGTCGAAGAAAAATCCAGCTGCACCCGTATCTTGACTGATGTCAAAACGATACCACTGAATCGTTGATCCAGCGATTTGAGTTACGTTGAATGCATCGGGCACATTGTAGTCATTGCTGATGCTATTGATGGCACCCATTTCAATAAAAGAGCCAGGTTGAGCCATTACCGGCATTGCCAGTAATGCTACAGCCAAGCCAGCGAAAAGGCGTCTGAACATAGTTTTCTCCAAGTTGAAAAACAAAAAACGGAAGTGTCATGAAGGAACGAGGTTTCGTAACTTGATACAGCAATTTCCATTTTTGCTTGGAAATACGAAGCATGTCAACCGTCTTGGACCAAAAAAGCGGAAAATTGCCCAAATCCTTTTCAGCCCGCAAATTCAGTTCTGTCTGACAAGCCATTGCCGACACAATTCAACGATTTGCATGGAATTTTGCAAGAACGGTTCAATAGCCCTCCCCAATTCTTTGAGTACCGTTTGAATCGAACTTTCTTGCTGCAATGGCTCTGAATCCCGGCAAATCACAGGATGTACCGGCTGAGGTCTTCGTCGGCGACCAGTTTGGCCAATCGTTCCACGATCAGCGATTCGTCGATCGTGATGGTGCCGGGCGGCATTTTGGGGGCGTCGAAGCTGATGTCTTTGATGACTCGTTCAAGAATTGTGTACAGCCGCCGGGAAGCGATATTCTGGGTTGCCTGGTTCACTTCAAACGCCAGATCGGCCAACTTTCGTACCGAGCCCTCGGTAAACTCCAGCATCCGCTCGCTGGGTTGGTGTTTTTGAAACGCGCCGGCAGCGAAGAACAGGATGCGGACACTCGGGGATTTGCTTGGGCCGAGGTGACCGCTGGCGGCATTGCCCTGGATGAAGTGGACGATCGGACGATGCGGAGTCTTTTGCGGCTTGGCCTGTTTCTGGCTGGCGAGATTCTCGATCTGGTTGGACCCATCGGCGGGTTCAATTTTCAGGCCGCATTCAGCACCGGAAATTTGGCCGGGCAGAACGCCTGAAACCAGCCGATTTTTTGTCTCCGACTTCCGTCGGTCCATTCCAGGAGCTTAGGGGCAATACTGGTGCCAAATCATCGAATCGGGAACCAATTGAATCCAATTCTGACCTGAAAACGCCATTTTTCAGGCGTTTTTCCACCACCCGGTCCAAATTGAACGCGACGGTTCAGGCAATTCCCGTCCCGACTTGGCTTGTCATTGAAATTTGTAAAAAAGACCGGAATTTTCCCGAACGCACCATTGCACCATGGTTGAGACCGTTTAGACTTGAAATGTGGGGATGGCGCAGAATGGGTATGCGTGCCAGTTTTGGCGAGGATACCGTCTCGGGGCCAACGGAAAACACCTTTGTTTTTGCATCACTACTTCCCTTTTTGAGGAACCCAACATGACCAGAATTTTTCCTGCTTTGATAGCCAGCTTTTTGCTGGTATCGACGGTTTCTGCCGATGTTTTTTTTACCGGGGACACCACCGGCGGTCCGACGTTTGCTCGTCCAACCAGTTTTACTACAACAGGTTCAGCTGGGTTTGCAGATTTTGTACGGTATCAGGCCTTTCAGTTCTTCACGGATACCACCGGTCAATACATTTTCGAAGTAGACGGCCAGGTGGCGAACGGTTTCACGCATACGGATACGTTCGCACTGGTATACAACGGTTCATTTACTGCCGGCACGCCTTTGGTCAATCTGATCGCGGGCGATGATGATTTTGCGGCCGCGTTTACTTTGTTATCTGGCACCGGCGGTAATTTTACGTCATCGCAAATCCGCTTGGGTGAAGGAACCAATTTTGGCGGTGCCGCTACGGGGCTTTTGCTGACTGCGAACACAACGTACGTGGCTGTCATTGCGGGCTTTGACAATCCAGATTTCGGTACCTACCGTGCTGCAATCGGTGATGGTGCCGGTGGCGGAACTGTTTACCTCGGTGCAATTCCTGAACCAACCTCGGCTTTGTTGCTTGCAGGAATCGGGATGATTGGTTTGGTTAACCGTCGTCGTCGCTAGAAAATTGACTTGGCATCAAGGGATTTCCTTTTTCAACTGAAAAAATTTGATACAGCCCCGCAATTGCGGGGCTTTTTTGTTTCGTGCTTCTCAAATTCGTGTCTCTGGCCAATTTACAGGATGAACCGGCTGAGGTCTTCGTCGGCGACCAGTTTGGCCAATCGTTCGACGACCAGCGATTCGTCGATCGTGATGGTGCCGGGCGGCATTTTGGGGGCGTCGAAGCTGATGTCTTCGATGACCCGTTCAAGAATTGTGTACAGCCGCCGGGCACCGATGTTTTGAGTTGACTGGTTGACTTCAAATGCCAGGTCCGCCATCCGGCGTAACGCTCCGTCGGTAAACTCCAATTTTAGTCCCTCGGTTTGCAATAACGCCTGATATTGTCGAACGAGTGAATTCTGTGGCTCGCGAAGGATTCGATAGAAATCGTCGGCCGTCAGGTCCTGCAATTCGACCCGGATCGGAAATCGGCCCTGCAATTCGGGCATCAGTTCGCTGGGCTGGTGTTTGTGAAACGCACCGGCGGCAAAGAACAAAATGTGGTCCGTCTTAATGTGTCCCCGTTTGGTTTGGACCGTCGCCCCTTCGACGATCGGCAGCAGATCGCGCTGGACGCCTTGCCGTGAAACGTCGGCACCCTTTGAATCGCTGGCGATTACCTTGTCGATCTCGTCGATAAAGATGATCCCGAGGTTTTCCGCCAGTTCGATGGCCTGCTGGCTGATTTTCTCGTCATCAATCAGTTTTTCACTTTCCTGTTCCGTCAGAATCTTTCGGGCCGTCGGAACATCGATTTGTCGCGTCACCCGGTTTTTGGGCATGATCTTTTCCAGCATCCCCTGGAGATCAACGTCCATGTTCTCGACCCCCATTCCGCCCATCATGACAGGAGTCTGCTTCTGCTCGATCGTGATTTCAACCTTGCGTTCTTCCATCGCACCCGCATCCAGCATCTCGCCGATCTTCTCGCGGGTTCGCTGATAGGATTCCGTTGGAATATGAGGCGGATCGTCGGGAGTCGCCCGGAACGTCGCACCAGCCAGCGGGGGGCAAAGTAAATCGAGCAGCCGTTCCCGGGCCCGTTTTTCTGCCTGTTTCTGGACTGCCTGTTGGGCATCGGCACGAACGATTTGCACCGCCTGGTCGACCAGATCGCGGACCATGCTTTCGACATCGCGGCCGTAGTAACCAACTTCCGTGTAGCGAGTCGCTTCGACTTTGATAAACGGGGCACCGGTCAACCGGGCCAGTCGCCGGGCGATTTCGGTTTTGCCTACGCCTGTCGAGCCGATCATCAGAATGTTCCTGGGTGAGACATCGGCGGCGATCTCGGGGCTGAGTTGTCTTCGCCGCCAGCGGTTGCGAACAGCCACTGCCACCGCCCGTTTGGCATCGTTCTGTCCGACAATGTGCCGGTCGAGTGCTTCGACCAGGGCCTGCGGAGTCAGTCCGTTCTCGTCAATTTTCTCTTCAGTCACAACAGTCATATATTTTCGGCCGATCGCCGCTACCAGCAGGGAACTTGTAAATCAGAAAGGGATTCTACCGGATCAGTCCGCAGGCTTCACCATAGCTCCCGTGATGTCGGGAGGTTTAGCAACCTCCACTACGCCGGGGCCTTGACCTGTTCGATCACAATGTTGGAATTGGTATAGATGCAGATTTCCGAAGCGATCAACATCGATTGCCGCACGATTTCCTCGGCGTTGAGAGTTGTATGCCGCATCAGGGCCCGGGCTGCAGAGATTGCAAAATTACCCCCGGAGCCGACAGCGGCCACTCCGTCTCCGGGCTGGATCACGTCGCCGTTGCCGCTGATCAACAGTACGTTGGTCCCGTCCGTGGTCAACAGGAATGCCTCGAGTTGCCGCAGCATTTTGTCGGTCCGCCACTGCTTGGCCAGTTCCGTGGCGGCACGCACCAAATGAGCCGGTGAATCTCGAAGTTTTTCCTCAAATTTTTCCAGCAACGAAAACGCGTCGGCACTGCTTCCGGCAAAGCCACACAGTACCCGACCGTCCAGCAATTTTCGGATCTTAACCGCATCGGATTTCATCACGGCGGCCCCCAAAGTAACTTGCCCGTCGCCCCCCATCGCCACAACGCCATCCCGTTTTACGGCCAGAATTGTCGTCGCATGAAAATCAGCTTTTGAACCCACAGTATTTCCGAACCTGGTCGAATGTTTGTGAAACGAAATAAACTCACAGTTCTGTGTCAATGTAACAGATTCGGGCAAATCCAAGGATTCCGGCAAATCGTTCGCGGCATCCAAACAGGCCTCGGCTCTTTTCAACGAATTCCGCCGAACCGGCGGAATGAGTGACGACCTGTGAACAGGAACCACAAAGAATAGATCGCCCTGAATGGGCAAAACAACTTCCAAACTGTCTTGCCCTTTCAGGGCGATTGTTCGAATTCAACCTGGAATCCCAGGGGTAACGCTCCGCTCTGCCTTGGGCTGGCTTGTTGCGGCCCCATTCGGGGCGGAAAGACATCGCAAACTTGTGAGGTCAAAAAGAGACGTCCTCGTCCATCGAATGCTTGATCGACGGACGAGAACGTCAATGGTACCCCCAATACTTTGACTTGATGATGCCTTATACCGAATGCTGTCCGTTGGACGCGTTCCCGTTTCCGTTGGAGCGGGCGAGGACTGTGTTGAGGGTCGCCGGAGTCAACCAGGTCTTGGCGATTCGGTTCAGGTCGGGGTGATCGGATTCGGCCTGGCCTGATTTCGCAAAGTACCAGGATTCCAGTTTGCGAATCGAATCCCCCAGCTCCGTGCGGCGTTTTTCGTTCAGGCCGTTTCCGGTTTCCACTTGCCGCAACATGCTGATCAGCGCGAACGGGGAAATGTTCTCCGGCAACGCGAGCGAAGTGCTGGACGGACGGCGATTGACCAGCATTACGACAATGATCAGGGTCAACAGTGCAGCCAAACTGCCGACACCGATTAGTACTTTCGTCCAAATGCTGGTCGCGGCCGGGGCAGCGTATTTTCGTTCGAGCGAAACAACCTGTTCGGCCGCTTTCAGGTCGGCGTCGTCGTAACGCTGGTATACGGTTTCGTTTGTTTCGAGGGCGGTCTGGAGGAAGTGAAAGTCGCGGGGTTTTTCGGTCAAACCGTCCCGGGCCAGGAGCGTGACGATCCAGCTGCGTTCGCTGGTGACAACATTCGTGTCGGCTTCCGGATCGAATTGGCTGATGACAACTCCATCGTCTTCGACTTCGCCTTTCACGGCAAAATCGCCGAAGCTTGCTTGGCCAAACAACTGCTGAAAATCGGGAACGAGGCCGCGGCTGGTGGCTTTGACTTCCAGAATCAGTTTGCCTTCGTCGGCCTGTCGTTCGTCCAGAATCTGCCTCACCTGCAAATTGCTCCAGGGACGGGCATCGCTGGCCGACTTTTTGGCATCGATCAGGACCGGAGCTGTTTCGACGGGGAGCACGGCATATCCGCTAGTGTCGAGGAAGTCGAGGTCCAGTCGCATGCGGGGAATACTGTCTACCTGTGGGCCTTTGGCGCGAAGAAGCAGATAGGCGTAAGGCGTGACTCGCCATCCGGGTTGGCTCCCCTGGTGACTTTGAACTTCCGGAACCTGAAACGTGACGGAGACAACCTCAAAGCTGTCCTTCATCTTGTCGCGGACGTGCTCTTCGAACCGGTCGCGATAATCTTCCGTCGGACGGCCATAATTGTAAAAGAAACCGGCGCTTGAATTTTGGTTCTGCAAGTATTTGGCAAATCCGCCGGACTCCCGCTCGATTTCGCGCGTGTGATTCAAGTTCACAAAGACACCAAACGGTTTTTCGCCGACTTGCACCGACCCGTCGATCACTGCATCCAGCCGGATTTCGGTAACAAGATCGCTGTAGTAGTCGAACACCTCGCGGGCTTTGCGGGCCTGGACATTGTCGCCGACAATTTCGAAAGCGGATCTGAGGTACCGTTGCTTGACGGCAGGCTGGCAATTGCTCAACCGGTTGAAAAGCAAATTCGCAAAACGGTTCATGTGCCATTCGGCGGTTTCGCCAGGCAAACTCTCGATCGCGGCGCGAATCAGCGATGCCTGGCTTTCGTCAGTATTGTGTTTTGCATCGACCAGATTCAGGTCGCTGGCACCGAGAGAAGCGTAGAACCATCGCTCGAAAACTTCGGTCTGGTACTCTTTCTGCTCCAGCTGACCGACTTCGCCGGCGTAGGATTCGGCAGCCTGTTGAAACGACGTCATTGCGATTCGCTGATTGTCTGCAAACGAACTCGAGCGTTGTTGTTCGGCTTCGTAGTTCAGCAGATCATGCAGCAACATCGCCTGGTTCAGCAGCAGGCTCCAATTTCCTGGATGGGCCTTCAGGCCGCGGTCGATCACATCCCTGGCTACTTCGTAACCGCGCATCACCTCGGCAATAATCTCTTTCGGATTGCGTTTGGTCTTGGCATTTTGCTGCGTTTCGATCTGCCGCCAAACGGACGCCAGGTTGGCCCGCATGCCGCTGGCCAGCGATCCGATCACTTCGGGCTTGATCTCGTCAAAATTTCCGAAGACCCGTTCGATGTCGGCCAGCTTGTAGACTTCGGCATAGCTGTGACAAGCCAAAAACGCCGTCGCAACCAGATCCTGATTCAGTTCTCCGTTACAGATCTTCGACAATCGCGGGACAAGATCGGCCAGTTCGGCCAGGTTGCGTTGTTGTTTGGAGCGGGTCAGAGGGATGCTCTCGGCGCGGCTTTCGAAGCCGTACATGTACATGTACATGTCGCTGCGTCCGCGATCGGAATTCGGGTCGTGGTTCCTGGTCCAGACCTGGAGGAATTCTTCGGCAAGTTGTTCAGAAAGGTCAGGGTTCGTTTTTACCAGGCTCTCGATATAGGGCAGAGCCTTTTCTTCTTCGCTGACTTTCAGGTAGAGCTGCGCAAAGACCGTGTCGAACTTTGGTCGCAACGAAGGGGAAACGAATTCAAGCCATCGGTCGTCCGGGCGGACTTCCAGAAGCTCACCGGTGCTGATGGCTGTGAGCCCATTTCCGCGAGGATTGAAGTCTTGCTGGTACGGATTGGAATAAAAAATGTTTCCGTACATGTCCCGCTGCATGCCGGGAGTGTAGCTGGTCGATGTGTCAAACTGATAAGTTGCCGACGATTCCCGCAGCCAGGAAACGGCCATCAGTTCGAGGGCCGGACGCCACGATTCGGCCTGCTCGGCTGCCACGTTCAGCAAAGCCTTTACGGCGTCACGTTGCAGTTTCAGGATTTCCAGTCGCGGTTTGGGATCCATACCGTCCATCATCATCGACGTCGCAGCACTGTCACCGATCGCGGACAGAATCCGGATTCCCCGGACGGGGTCGGCGGTGAAACTCTCGTTCAACCATTCCTGTCCCAGTTCGGTCCGAATGCGAACGGCCAGTGAAACTGCACGGTCGAGGGCCGGATCGTATTCCTTGTCAGGAACATTTTCGGCGGTCAAGACTTGCTGTGTAATCGTCCACGCCTGTTCGAGAGTCGCGGCTTTTCCTTCCTTGGCATGGACCGCGAGGAGTTGTTCGCAGATGAAATTCATCGTGCTGAAATCCCCGGCCGCAAACGCTTCTTCGGCGTTCGGCAGAAATTCACCCGACGCATCGAGTTGGCCGGCGTAAAACAGCAGTCTCGCCGCGCCGCCGTTGGTAATGACTTGCTCTTCGGCCGGTCGAGCGATTTCGGAGCGAACATTTTCCAGCAGCGAAGAGACCGAGCAGCCTGATTTCAGAATCTGGCCAGCGAGTGCTCCAGCGGTTTGAAGGTCTTCATTCTTCAGTGGCCGATCGGGCGACAACGTCAACAGCTCGAAAAACTCCCGGAAGGGAAGAAATTGCGACTCCATTGAATTTGGATCGAGCTGGGCTCCGCGCTGGGCCGCTTTCTCGATCATGTTCGGATCGGGCTCCGGCATGGCGGTCAAAGCAGACAGTATTCTGCGGAAAAGTCTTCGTTGATTGGGCTCGTCGAAAAAGCTGGTCTTTTCCCGAATCCCCGCCCAATCACCTGCCTGGGCCATTTGGGCGATGTCAGCCTGAAAAGCAACAAATCGCTCATCATTCAGCAAATCTTCCAGCAGCGGACCGGGGGGCAAGTCTTCGTTCGGTTTCGATTTCCGGATCCCATGCTGTCCGAGCGAACTCTTGCTCCATTGGCGAAGCATGGCCGACGGCGTCCGGTTTAACGGCATAAGCCATAGCTGTTCCAGACGGACTTTGATCTGTTCCTTTTTGTCGTCGGCCAAACCAGCCAACATGCCCGTTGCCGACGTGTCTTCCCCTTCGTCACCTGCGGCTGAGCCTCCCGCAACATTGGCGGAACCCTGCGTGAGGGCCCGCATCTGTTGGGCAGACATGTTGGCGGGGACCGTCATCGTCACCGGTTGTCCATTCCTCATGACCGTAATCGTTCGCATAGCGGGACGTGTCGGAACCATTCTGGTCGCCTGCACTTGTGCCGTTACAGTCTGGCAACTGAATGCGAACAACAACAAAACTGCGGATGAGTAACGAATG
>JAYVKA010000149.1:0-5423 GCA_043768885.1 Planctomycetota bacterium | reverse complement strand
TTTCGCCAACTGTCGACTTGCCACCAAGCCCAATCATCAGCTGCCGATTGTCCAGCAAACAGAGATTGGTGCCGCTGGCCGCGAACCCGGCGATGCCTGCTGGTATTTCAGGCATCTCCTCCGGCGGAAATTGAACCCAGGAATGGCCGCTGTCTTTCGTGAACAGAACAAACAGCCGTCCATTCAGCGGATCACCCATCAGGAATCCCCGCTCTCCTGCTTTGTCAAAAACAAATCCGTCAAAGAACGCGACGGTATCGGGATGCTCGTAGACCACTTTCCATGTTCCTCCGCCGTCGCTTGTTCGATACAGCCGATCCGGGTCGCCGGCAGACATGATGATCGCGCTATCAGCGTTCCCTGCATGAACGTCCCGAAAATCCATTTTGTCCGAATCCTTTGGGCCGACATTCCTCCACGACTCACCGCCATCGGTCGTTCGCAAAACAGTGCCACCGGATCCGGAAGCCCAGCAAACTTTTTCGTCAACTGCGCAGATGCCGCGAAGGCTGGCCTGCGAACCGGTTTCCTGCATGATCCAGCGATCGGGTGCCGGATTCGAAATTTTCGCTTGGCCAAATGCGACCGGCGCAAACAGAAACATCAGTGCCAACAACAGGATTGGTTTTTGCACAAGAATGCCCAATGGAAAAACGAATGTTTTACGGATCGACGTAGTTCAACTGCCGTCGCAGTTGAATGATATCGGAGTCTGATTCGATTACAGAGACCAGTCGGCGGTTGGTTTGCGGTTTCTTTCGCGGAGCCTGAACCGTGAGCGAGCGGATATTGGGGCTGTTGTCGTCTGTTCCCCAGCGCCAGCGATAAGAGTCCGGTTGGCTGTAAGAATTCGTCCCTTCCACCCGTTCGCTACCAACAAACTGAAACAGACCGGACGTGATTTCAATCGGCTGTCGAACCAGATCTTCGTAACGAACCAGTCGCACTTGCGTGGGCAGTCTTTCGGACAACTCCAACAGCCGCCTTGTGACGTTGGCCCAGTAACGGGTGGCCATCCACCTGTCGGTGAGCGGCGACGCGATTGATGCTGTAACACCGAAACTCATTTTCCGAAGTGACTGGACCGTGTCGTAACAATCCCGAACCAGTGCGATCACCCGCAGCGAATCAACGTCTGGTAATCGGGGATAAGATCGAGCCTCGTGGTACCAGGCCGGCCGCTTGAGCAGCAGAACTCGCCGCGGACTGAGCTGCCACATTTGTTCATGGCGGGAACCATCGCGACTGAATTTCTGAAAATTGATTTCACTTAGCTGCGATACGTCGAATGCTTCCTGCAATAACGCCTTAAGCAACGTCGATCCGCTCCGCATCGTCGATGCGATAATGGCCAACGAACGAGACGTGGATCCGCGAGAATCGGAGTTGTTGACAGACGAAGTCGTTGTTTCCATTCCCACAGGCTAACTCGCAATGCCCGTTGCTTGTAGGCGGCAAAAAAAAGAACCCACGCCAGGGGTCGAAAGGCGTGGGTTCCAAACAGGTATTCCGTATGGTGGATACGGAAGACCGTTTTTCAAAGGGCAGGGGGGCTGCCCGAATTGTTCCGTGAAAACCGGTTGGTGCTGGATCAGTCAGCAACTATCGGTCGCCGTCTCCTGATTTTTTGGACTTTGATGAATCGTCCGAGTCGGATTTCTGGTCACCCTTCGGCGTTTTTTTCCGGAACATCTCCAGCTCTTCCATCTGCCGTTTCATCATCTCGCCGGACTCTTCAAGCTGTCGCTTCATCTGTTCCTGCGATTGCTTGAATTGCTCCTGCATTTGTTTCATTTGGACTTGCATTTCTTCAGCCGCACGTTGCATGTCTTCGTGAACTTTTTGCATTGCTTCCTGTTGTTCGCCGGACTCCGCACCCAACAGCAAGCCAGGCCCCAGCCGCTGAATGTCCAGGTGCAAAGGCATGCCCGTTACTTCTTTCATGCCAAGGCCAGGCAACATCAAATCGCCGGCGAGTATGTTCAGATCCGCTTCCGGACGTTCGGCTGGAGTCAGTTCGACCCGCATTTCCTTGCCGCGTCGCAGCAGTGTCAGCGTCATCGTCTTGCTATCCGACCCGGCCTGGTTGACCACTTCCGATAATCCGCCAATGTCTTTCAACTGGGTATCGTCGGCAAACAGGATTATGTCATGCTCCTGCAAGTCCGCTTTTGCAGCCGGTGAGTCCGGAGTGACTGATCGAACGACCAAACCGGCTCCCTCATCCAGACCCAATTGAGCTCGCAGTGTGGCTTCGACGGGCTCCGCCATGACACCGATAAAGAACTTGCTGCTATCGGCTTGAAACAAATTCAAACCTGCAACCTGTTCCTCAGAATTCCCGGCAAATGTATTCGGCGCGACATTGGCATGAGCCCAAGCGCGGCCCTGAATTGGGCCACGAACCAATCCCGGCAATCCCTCCACCGCAACAGGTCCATCAAATTCAATCTCCATTTTCTTCCCGTCACGACCAATAATGATCGCCTTGCCATGGGACTTGCCTTCGACCTTTCCGTCCTGAATTTCTTCCGAAGACGACTGGGTCACTGACAAGACATTCGCGCCAGTAACATCAATCTCCTGATGATTCCCCTGACCATCAACAATGATCAACTTGCCATCCCTGATTTCAATTTTCGTTTCGGACTTGGCATCGTCCTGATCCTCAACAACTGACTTTATACGAATCCTTCTGGGCCCATCATTTTTTTCCTGACCGCTGGCGATCGAGACTGGCAAGGCAATCAGAGTTGCCAACGCCATGCATTTCAAACTGTTTCTCATACCAAATATCTCCTTCACAGAACCACTTTGTCGAAACTGTTGACCCCAAACTATTGACCCCATTGTTTCAGCTGCATTCGTTGAACCGGCACAATGATCTGTCGACCATCATCCATTTGCACACGGATGTATTGTATTTCCGGTTCCAATTCATATCCCTGTCTGTTCAAGCGTCGTTGCAAATCTCCGGATGGCGGAATCGATTCGTACTTCACGCCCAATTCCCGCGCTGTAGAAATCGGAAGCACCGGAAACTCCTCGTCGCTTTTCAAACCAGTATCGTTGCTGACCATCTGCATCCGATAGGGTGAATATTGTGCGTACGGGTCTTCATTGGTTTGTTTGACGTCGGTCCCTGGCGCCGCCGCCATACGATCCGGTGCCGTATTGCCGGACGCACCCTGGACGAAGCCATCGGCGCCACGACCTATCGATGATCGCCACTGACCAGCGCTATACCCCAGCCACGTCATCAGCAGCGCCACCACAGCCAATGCCAAAAGGCTCTGACCCCAGCGCCATGAATGGGCCCCGTCATGATCCGGATTTTCATCGAAATGAGTTGCCGAACGAACCGGCGCGCTATTCGAATGGACAGAAGATGCAGGAGCCGCAACCGCTTCGCTTTCTCCGCCAGCCATCCTGGAATCCAGCTGACAAACCTCGCGCTGCCAAATTTGATTCTCAACCATCGCCAGTGCAATCTGCCGATACATCGGCGATTCACTTTCGGCCTGGTGAAGCAGTTTGCGGACCTGTTGCCGGTCGAGTTCTCCATCGACCAGCCGCTGGATCAGTAATTGTTTTGTATCAGCCATTTTTCACTTGCCCGTTCTGGCAATAACTATGCTTCTTCCATCCGCATCAATCGTCGCATCCTGTCGCGAGACTTCATCAACCTGTATTCAATCGTTTTTGGTTTGACCCCAAGGTGGTCGGCCAGTTGCTGGTAGGTCCAGCCCTGCGTGTACTTCAAAACCAGTATCTCACGGTCGCGTGGTGGCAGTCGACGAAGGGCTTTGTAAATCTGTCCTTCGCGTTCCTGTTCCAGCAGCCAGTCAAGCGGCTCCGTCTGGTCACCCGCAACGACTCGCGATTCATCGGTTAATGCAACCGATGGCCGCCGCCCACGATGCCGGTGAAAATTGATCGCGGCCCGAACCGTTAACCGGTACAACCACGGTGCAACTTTCTCCTGCAACTCGGGTCTGGAATCCTGACTCCAAACGGCAACCGCAATGTTCTGCAGACAATCTTCTGCCGCGTGCGCATCGCCCACCCGTGACCGCAGGATTCGTAACATCCACGGCCGGTTGCGGTCGAACTCCGCCGTCCAGTCAATTGCCACCGCCACGTTTGTCATGATTCACGATTCATCAGGTGCTGTACGTGCATGTAGTCGCCGCGAAACGAACGTTCCCGACGCCATTTTTTGAAAACGAAAGAATTGGGAAAGGGCACATTCCAGCCGAAACGCACCGTTTCCCTGCAAAATTCTGCTATCAGCCGGTCCTGTCAGCCGGTCCCACCAGACGATTCAGCCCCGGATTCCCCCCCATCCTCATCCGGAATCGTATTCTCCGGCGGCAATTCGGGGAGCTTTGGAATGGCTGGAATCTCCGGACTTTCGGACTTCACCGCTGACGATTTTTTGATCGCATCCAGAGTCCGGACCACCATCTTCTGCCGCTCTTCATCCAACTCCGAGAATGGTTTGTCGTAAACAGTCCGCCCCCACAAATCCTGATCGCTCCACTCCTCATCCGATTCCAGCCGCACCCGCAGCAAAGGCAGTTGCCCGGTGAGCGACAATCTCGCCGTCACCGTCTTTCCCTGGACCGTCCCCTCCGCCACATATTCCATCTCTTTGTCGCCAGCCTGTTCCACGTTGAATCCGGTTTGACCCAGCACAAAAGAGTGTGAGCCCGATTCCAGTTTCCAGTCTTTGTTTTTTCCCTGGTTCCGGACAAGCGAGAGTTGCACCTCGGAAGGCATAATGCCGAAACGACCTGCGTCCAGAAAATCCGCTGGAGTAAACTTTGCGAACTTCAGGTAAATCTGTTCGCCTCCGTCTGGTGGTTCAAACAATATCTGCCCGCCAAATGCGGAAACCGAAGCCGTTGTTTGTTTGGCATTCCGATAGCCGAAATCAACTTGCAACGGCAAATCCTGAACCAGCACCGGAGTAGCTTCCTTTTTCAGTCGAACATCGAATTTGCGGTTGATTGGCCGGTCGGGATATTTGTCACTTGGCGACGAATCGATTTCCAGCAAATCAGCCCGCACCGTCACATCACCCAGGTGTTTCAGCTCGCCATCGACAACCCGCATTCCATCAAAGCGGACTTCATCGATCCGCAATTCGCGACCATTGTCCGGATCGGCCAGCACGATATTCTTCAACCAGACCTGTTTGACCTCGATCTCGCCACGCTGCATGTCAAAATCAAACTCGCCATCTCCCGCACTGGCGATCTCCCGAACGAATTCCGTAAAGTCGAGATCGCTGCTGACTTCAAAGTCTTCATCCAGGTGGACCATGAACCGCGCGCTGTCAATGTTGATTTTTTCAACAACGAATCCACTCTTGTTCAACATCGAACCGACAGAGCGGTATTTGACTTCGACGCCATTCA
>JAYVKA010000148.1:0-8775 GCA_043768885.1 Planctomycetota bacterium | reverse complement strand
AGATCGATTTTTTCGGAAATGGTCCAGAGTTTTTTGAAAGCAGTGATGGCCTCGTCACGCCGATCGGCCATCCACAGAATCTCAACAAGCCCGGCCAGTGGCAGGACTTTATTGGAATTGCTGTCGGCATGTTTTCGGGCGGCTTCGATTGCTTCCTCTGTCTTTCCCGCCATGAATTGAATTCGATGCTGTAGAACTTCATTCACGGAACTTGCATCTTTCAGCTTTTCGTAACCGGATGCAATGTCACCGTTTGCGACCATCGCGAATCCAACCAGTATGTCAATCGCCTCTTTTGCCTCTTTGATGCCGTGCTCGTCGGTTTGGCGCGCGTTTTTTCCGGCTTCTTCGACTGCTGCAGGCTCTTTTCCTTCTGCGGTCGCCGCCGCAGTTGCAGCATCGAAGGCAGCCTGTTGTTTAATTTCCCATTCCGCAACCATCACGGTCAGTTCTCCGACTAGTGAATCGCCTTCCTTGATGTTTCCCAGCTGGAACTGTGCGATGCCCATGCTCTCCAGGCGTTTGACTTGATCGTTCCGGTTGTCGGTTGGCTGAAGATAAGGCGAGTCTGCCAGTCGAATCAGTTCGTCCCACATTTCGTATGTGTTTAAAACATCAAGCAGCCGTGCCCGGCCAAAAGACGCGCTGCTTCCCCCACGAGTGACCAGGTTACAGGAAGGATGTTGGGGAAGTTCGATCATGTTCTTGGCCAAGTCCATCGCATCGCTGACGCGGCCGACGTTCATCAGATTTCGAACAAGCCATTCATTGTTGTGGGCGAAATTGTGGATTTTGTCGGGCAGAACCTGATACCGCATCATGTGCTGGTGATCGACACGGGCCGAGGCTTCCTGTTGCCACGCGCCGTCCGAAAATCGCCCCAGGTGCGAATAAATATGTCCCGGCATGTGCCACATGTGTGCGATGCCCGGAGCAGAAGGTCCGCAAGCGGCTGCCGAGGCAAGAGCCTTTTTCGGCTTTTTACTGTCCCAAAGATGAATCCGGTAATGATGCGCCGGATGGTTCGGTTGGGCATCGAATACATCCTCAAGCAGGGCGTCGATACCATTGTGGCTTTGAACGGACAAACCGTATTTTGAGTTTTGCCAATACTGGGTTATCAGGAACGCTTTGGCTTCGATGTCGTCGGGAAAATCGGTGACCAACGACTCCAGGTCTTCGGCCAGCTTTGTTGCACGTTGTTTCTTGTCAGTTTTTTCGTCAGCGGTCAAAAAGGAATTGATCGCATCGATATACCCTTGTTCCCGCGGGCTGATCCCGTCACGCAGTTTTACGGCTTCGGCGATAAACGCTTTGGCCCGTTTTTCATTTTCCATATTCGACATGGCCATTCCCCAGTAGGCCATTGCACATGTCGGGTCCAACCTCGCAACTTGTCGAAACGATCTTTCCGATTCGAAGTACCAAAAGCCGTGCAGCTGGGCGACGCCCTGATTGAAAAACTCTTGCGCCTCAGGAATGGTGGTGGTAACCTGGAAATTCACTGCTCCCATGCCTGGTAATTTCGTTGCCATCTGACGCGGGCCTTCATTGAAGACCTCGCCATGGAATGAATGCCCAGCCAAAATGCCTTTCGGGTCACTTTCCGCTTCACCGTTCAAAAGAGCGGGATCCGCCGAATTAGTCGTCGATTCGACCGTCGAAGCTGCTTCCTTATTTTCCGAATCCCTGACGGCACCTTCGGCTGATTCAGCCAACTCTTGTGCCAGGCAATAATTAAAGTTGCAGATACTTGCACAGACGACTGTGATTGCAACAAAGACCTGGATCACGGCATTTTCCCGTTGGTTGTAGTGAGAAACACAATGCGCCGGGCCATTCCAGACGGTAACTGGCGGGCAGAAAAACGAAACAATGATCACCGCCGGGAAGCAATGGCTGGCCATTTTGGGCGGTCAAAATCCAATCGTACCAGTATATCCAGGGAATGGATGCCAGCCATTCGAAAGCCAATCCTCCATCGTTCGTCAGGTTTTGTCGCAAGTTCCTGTTTCCGCCGGGCGGGGACCCAAAAAATGGCCACGATACGCTTTGCATCATGGCCATCAGAAAAACGATTGTGGGTGAGGGCTATTTGTCTTCCGGCTTGATTCCCATCTTGCTGCGATCGGGATAGGCCGGACGCCTGGGCGCGACGAAACCATGGTCTTTGATCGCGGTCAGCATCTCATCGATGGCGGTTTGCAATTGCGGATCGCCACCACTCTGCATTTTTGCCGGGTCGTCGATGACACGGATGTCGGGATCGACTCCGTGCCCTTCGATACCCCAGGTTCCGTCGAGGTCGTAATAGGCAAAGGTTGGAGCCGTGACGCTTGAACCGTCGATGTTGGTTGGGCCTCCCGAAATTCCAACCAGTCCGCCCCACGTTCGCATGCCGACCAACGGACCGAGCTTGTTTTGCTTGAACAGCGCCGGAAACATGTCGCCGCCCGAACCAGCCATACCGTTAATCAACATGCATTTCGGTCCCTGATGTGAATCGACGGGCCAAATCCAGTCCCGTCCGTCGCGCCGTGCCCAGGCATTGGTCGCGGGTCGATTGAGCAACTCGATGAAGCGGGTTGGAATCTGTCCGCCACCGTTCCAGCGATCGTCAATGATCAGGGCTTCCTTGTTGAATTGGGCAAACAGCATTCGCACCAAATCGTTTTGCCCCGGCACTCCGGTATTGGTCACGTAAATGTAGCCCACCTTGCCGTCCGATTTCTCTTCAACAAATCGGCGTTTGGCTTCGATCCAGCCCCGGAAGCGGAGTTCGCTGTCGCTGCCCAACAATTTGACGGCCACCCGTTTGTCGGCATCATCGATCTTGTTGTCATCGCTGACGGTGAGAGTCACAGTCATGCCTGCCTTTGCGGCAAAGGCCTTGTAGGGACTTTCGCTGCTTGAAAGTGGAACGCCGTTGACGGCCAGCAGATACTGGCCTTCCTTCACTCCGGCGGCAACGAGCGGATTTCGGGCGTCGACATCCCAAACAGCGCCCTGAAAAAAGTCTTTCATCTTGGAACCGCCGTCGGCCAACTCGAACCGACATCCCAACAACCCGGTGCCTACTGATTTGGCCTCGTCCGAATCTCCCTCGTTATAGTAGGCATGTCCGACGTTGAGTTCACTAATCATTTCGCGGATCAGAAAGCTGACGTCGCGGCGGGAAACGCAATCTTCAAGCATTGCACCGTAATGGTCGCGCACACCTTGCCAGTTGACGCCGTGCATATTGGGGTCGTAAAAGAAATCACGTTCCACCCGCCAGGAATCCATGAAAACCTGTTTCCATTCCTCGCGAGGATTTATCGACACTTCCATGCCTTTGGTCGGTACGACCTTTTCGAGCTTTTGATCGGCCGCGGCATCGACAATGAAAGCCTCTTTGGGCCCCCGCAAGACAAGCAGTTTTTGGCCGTCGGCGGAAATTTCGAATTCGCCCGGCCCATCGGCAACACTCTTTTCCTTAAGCTCGTCGGCGGAAAGATCAAAGATCTTGATTCCGGCATTGGCTACATCTCCTCGCCGGCCTCCTCCCCGCGAATAAACAAGATGTCCTTTGTCGTTCACGGCGATGGCGCTAAAACTCCCGGCATCCACGGGCACCTGAAACGAGCGGGCTTCAATGTCGTCGAAGTCGATTTCAACCGGCTTCGGTTTTTCCTTTTTGCCGTTCTTGTCTTTTGCCTCTACTCCCTTGTTGCCTTTTTCGGTACCTTCAGCGGCAGGCGATTCATCGCCCCCTTCTTTTTTGGCGTCGGCCTCCTTTTCGTCCTTTTTCCACTCTTCTTCATCGCTTTTGGCGAGAAGCGGATTCTTGACGTCCGCTCGCAAGGGCATCGCCATCAATACTTCGGAGTCGGTGTAGATAAACGAGCTGCCCAAATCGTCGTACTTTGGTGCCGTAAAGGAGCGGTTGCTGGAGAAATAGATGAAATCTCCTTTGCGATCGAAAACCGGAGAGCGGTCGTTGAAGAACCCTGAAGTCAGTTTTCGTTTGGTGCCATTCTCAACGTTGTAAACCCAGATGACCGAGTTTGGAGTCCGTTGGTCTTCGTTGCGGGAGTAAGCGATCCAGCGACTGTCGGAAGACCATTTCACGCCTATTTGGCTGGCCGTTGGGTCACGATCGATCGGTTTGGTTTCCCCGGAATCCATCGAGTGCAGATGGAGAGCACCTGCCTTGTCGGCAAACGTTATCCATTTTGAATCCGGCGACCAGTTTGGACTGTATCGGAAGCAATTGCCGTCCCTGGTCAATTGTTTTGTTTCGCCAGATCCGTCGGATTGCATTGTATACAGCTCATATTCGCCAGTAGCGTCCGAGAGGTAAGCGATCCATTGTCCGTCCGGGCTCCAGGCAGGATTACGTTCGGCAACGCCGCTGGTCCGGGTCAAGTTTCGGGGTGCTCCGTTTTTGGCTGGCAAAGTCCACAGGTCACCACGGGCTTCGACTGCGACACGTTTTGCATTGGGTGAAAGATCCATCGATTGAACGAACTCGGCAGCGTCTACTATTTGAGGGCGAAGTTTGGGGCGGTCTCCCGGAATCGTGATCGAAACTGAGGTTGATTTTCCGGAGTCCAGATCGACCAGGTACAGTTGTTTGCCGTTTTGCAAAGCAATTTCGCCTTTGCCATTGGGCCCTGGACCGATGGAAGGCGTTTTGCAATCGTCTTCGGCAAACGTGGTGACTTGTCTGCGTTCGCCGTTTTCCGTGTTGTAGGCCCAGATATTCAGACGGTGCTCGCTGCCGGCATCGGACAAATAATAGACAACCGCTCCGTTCCACATGGGGAATGAATCAGTGCCTTCGAAGTCCGTCATCTGTTTGGACTCTTTGGTTTCCAGATTGAACAGCCATACGTCCGAAGCCATCCCGCCCCGATAGCGTTTCCAGGTTCGATAGTCGTGGCTATGGGGAGTGTAGGCCAGCCATTTTCCATCGGCACTGATCGCGCCGTTCGATCCGTAGGGAACCGGCAACTGCGTTTCGACGGCGTCGCCTGGAGCCTGAACGAAAAGCTGTGTTTGTCGACCGAGTCCGGCATAGGCACTGGAGGCAAAAATCAGTTTGCCATCGGCGGTCCATTCGCAAAGGTCTTCGCCATCCGGATGATACGTCACGCGATGAGCCGGTCCGCCGCCAACCGCTATCGTGTAGAGGTCCTGATTGCCGTCGTAGTTTCCAACGAACGCCACGGTTTGGCTGTCAGGGCTGAAGCGTGGCAAAGCTTCTTCACCCGGCGGCGATGCCAATGGAGACGCCATTCCACCCTCACGGGGCGCGATCCAGAGGTCCTCACCGTAAACAAAAACAATCTTGTCGGTGCTGACGTCAGGAAATCGCATCATGCCGGCGTTCGGAACAGTCTGACCAACAACGGTTGCCGGGCAAAGGGTTGCGGCCAGGCCAAGAACTGCCAAAAGGAGACAAACGATGAATCTCATGGGTCTATTCCAATTGACGAATTGAGCGATGCTGTTGTTTCAACGTTGAGTGTAGTCGTCGAGGGTCAGAGTTTCCCGACGAAAAAAAGACGCCGGGAATCAGACGTGATCGATGGTCGTGGATCGCTCCCGAGATCCAACGCTTTGATTGCAGAGCAAGCGATGACCATTATGCTTGACCGGTTCGCACGGTTCAACAGCTCGCAAACGAGAGTGTGCCGCGAATCATTACGAACATTTTCAACTGTCTTCCATTTCGGCACCGGGTTCCGGCAACAGAAAGCTGAAAATGAACCCAACCAGGCAATAACTCCCGGCGACAATGGCCCCGACCAACGCAATTTTTGCCGGATCAGGGGGCGTGGATGCGGCGAATGTCAATGTCAACCATGCCGCCGCCGTGCCGATGATCCTGCCACCAATGTTGGCTGCAAAACTTTCGCCGGTTCCCCGCAGGTGCAGCGGAAATACGCGAGGAATGTAATTGCCCCAAAAACTGAATTGGCCGACTACCAGCAGTCCGGCAACAAAGATTCCGATCTTGATCCACAGTAGTGAGCCTTCGGTATTGAGAGCTCCGCTGATCCACCAAAAAATCAGGGGTACCGCAATCAGCGCAGGGAACTGGAAAATACGCAGCAAATTGCCACGGTGAACAATTTTCAGTGCAAGGAATGCCAGGATCAGTCGTCCGAACAGGCCGCCCACTTCTTGCCAAATCGTCACGCGCCCAACGGCTTCGTCTCGCGCTCCGCCTTTTATCGCGCCCAATTGTGGCGGAGTCAGTGGCTTTCCGGCTGCCGTCGCTTTTGCCTGGGCTGCTGACGCGGCCGAATCCATGTCCGCCTTGACGGAAACATGCTCGGGAACAATTTGCGAAAGTTGTTGGATGGCACCAAACGCCATCCCATAACTGGCCGCGAAAACGATCGTTGTCACGATTGTTGTTTTTGCAAGTCCACCCTGGAACAAGGCCACGAAACTCGGTCGCCTCAGTGTACCCGCCTGTTTTTTCTCCAACCATTTCGGAGACTCCGGGAGAAACGGTCGAATCAGAATCAGCGGTAGAGCAGGAATCACTCCCGAGATCAACATGTACCGCCACGCTTCGTGACCGCCACGAATCTCGGGCAAACTGGTTGCAATCAACGCGATCAATGTAAATACAATTCCGACCAGCAAACCCCCGACCGACGAAAACGCCTGGGTGTAACCTAAAGCCTTTTCGCGTTGACGCGGATCATCAAAGACTTCAGCAATCCACGCCACGGCTGCCACAAATTCGACGCAGACGCCTGTGAATACCAGACATCGGAGAATCAGCAGTTGGGGGACCGTTGTCACAAACCCACTGGCGGCGGCCGACACCGCATACAAAAAAATGCTCCAGGTGAGAATCCGTCGTCGACCCAGCAGGTCTGTCAAGTATCCTCCGAGCAACCCGAAAACTCCGCCGACCAGGGCCGGAAGGAAGAACAATGTCCTGGCCCAGGATACATATGCCGGCGAACCCGGCGCATAAACGAGAGCGCCCTCTGCAGTCCGGCCACCCAATTCGGCCAATGCAGGTTTGAGGATGGCGGGCAGCATCAGTAGCTCATAAATGTCAAACGCAAACCCGATTGCGGCCATGGCGCAAATCAGCCACTGAACGCTCGTCAATCCACGCTTTTCATTGTCGGAAATCATCTGGTTCCTGCTGTCGATTCAAAACTTGATCGGTAAATGTCCGGGCCATTGCAAACGCTTTTCGAAGCGACCTGTTCCTCGCCGCTTTGGCGACAAACGGGCCCTGATAAAGTAGAACAGACGGTCAATTGTTTTGCGATGACCAATCGCAATCCTCCTGTTTCCAGCCTCAAGCCTCCAACCTGCCCCATGTCCAATCGCCTGGCAAAAGAAACCAGCCCGTACCTTCTGCAACATGCCCACAACCCGGTCGATTGGTGGCCGTGGTGCGATGAAGCGTTTGCCCAAGCCAAAGCACTTGACCGGCCAGTTTTCCTGTCGATTGGCTATTCGGCTTGTCATTGGTGCCATGTGATGGAGCGGGAAAGTTTTGAAAGCGAGCGAATCGCAGCGATTCTGAACGAACACTACGTCAGCATCAAAGTCGATCGGGAAGAACGTCCGGACATTGACCAGGTTTACATGCAGGCCGTGATGGCCCTTTTGGGTGGCCACGGCGGTTGGCCGCTTTCGGCGTTTCTGACTCACGACCAGCACGTTTTTTACGGCGGCACTTATTGGCCACCAGAATCGAGAATGGGCTCGCCTGGTTTTGATCACGTCTTGCGATCGGTTGGCGACGCGTGGCATGGAAAACGGGACCAGATTCTGGCCCAGTCGAGGCAAGTGACCGACTGGATCAAGGAAAATCAAAAGCATGAAGCGGCCGGAAAAGCGGAAACGAAACTTGATCAGGCACTACTGGGGCGCGCCGCCGAGCGATTGATCGCCGAGTACGACGGAGAGAATGGCGGTTTCGGGACGGCCCCCAAATTTCCCCACGCGATGGTGCTGGAATTTTTGTTGCGATTGGCCACGGATCCAATGTTTGAATGCAACGTGCCTCGCGAATCGATGATGGAAATTGTTCGGGGAAACCTGGACGGGATGGCAAACGGCGGGATTTACGATCACCTCGGTGGAGGCTTTGCGCGATACAGTGTTGATGCCCATTGGCTCGTGCCGCACTTTGAGAAAATGCTGTACGACAACGCGCTGCTGACAGGAATTTACCAGGCAGCGGCCAAAGCGACGGGCAACGAACGCTGGGCCGAAGTGACCCGCGAAACCATCGAGTATCTTTTCCGGGATATGCTCGACGAGGGAGGAGCAATTCATAGTGCCGAAGATGCCGACAGTGAGGGTGTCGAGGGCAAATTCTATGTCTGGTCGACTGCCGAAATCGAATCGGTTCTGGGCGCCGAGCGCTCGTCACGATTCTGTGCCGCTTATGACATTTCGACGGGCGGAAATTTTGAAGGTCATAATATTCCCAACCTTCTTTCAAGGTCGTTGTCCGAAACGGCCAGGGCGTTGCACGTTTCCCTGAAAAGCCTGACGGCCGAACTTGTTGAATCAAAACGCGAGTTACTGGAACATCGGGCCAAACGCGTTCGGCCAGCCAGGGACGACAAGATCCTGACCAGCTGGAATGCGCTAGCGATTTCAGGGTTGGCACGGTCAGCGGTCTCATTGGACGAACCGAATTATGCCGTAGCCGCCGCTCGTGCCGCGAATTTCATCCGTGAAAAAATGGTTCGCGATGACGGGCGACTGTTGCATTCGTGGCGAGACAGTCGATCGGGT
>JAYVKA010000147.1:0-3171 GCA_043768885.1 Planctomycetota bacterium | reverse complement strand
AGTCGCTGGACAACGAGTCCTAAAAAAACTACCATTCCAGTAGTCGCGCTCATTCTACGCGCGTTCCCCAAAATGCATTTCCGACAATGACAGTGCTTTCTCGTGCTGAAACACAAAATCCGGGACGAAGACGGTTTGATCCAGCTGTAATACTTCGCCCTCTCGAATTATCGCCCAGCCTTCACGCGGTTCACGCCCCCAATGATCGAAAAAATTCTCTTCCAGCTCCGAATCGAACGGCTCAGGAACCGAATGGTTCGAAACCAGTCCATCGGCGGGGGAAAGCCGAAAGTAATTCTCCCATCCCGATCGCCGATGTTGTATCCTGGCCTGCATTTTCCAGCCGCGACACGCGAGCAAGGCCGGCAAAAAACTGGCAAACGCGACTCCATACCGGCGCGATGGGCGAAGTACCGACGACGGACCGTCAAACTGAAACACATAACCCCCATTCGTCCGGCGCTCGATTATATGCATCAGGCGGGCCAGTTTTGCATATCGCAATATCTGTTTGAAATCCGCATCGGCCCAGACGGTCATCGAAATCGCATCGAACAGCACGGCCTGGCACTGCGCGACATTGTAGCGCGACAACAGTGCCGGAGCGTTTTCATATCCATCGAAACTCTTCAGCCGGTGAAACTGCACGACGTCGGAAAACAGCTCGCGTTCAATTTCCAGCCAGCTTCTCCCCAACTGCCCGGCAATCTCATGTTTGACCTCGAGTTCGCCGGACTCGAACAGTTGATCGGGATGCTGCACCAGCGGATGATGTGCCGCTGCCTCGCGAAAAACATGTTTGCGAAGTCTTGCGGCAAGCCCCTTTTGATCGCGATCGTAAGCCGATTTCTCGTCCAACAATTTGCAAAACGCGTCGATTCGACGGACCGGGCAGTCCAGCTCGTCGGCAAAAATCTGATGCACGCCTCGATGCAGGTCCCGACGCAATTCTCCCATTCCAACTCGATAGAGTTCCAGAGTCTGATCGACCAGTCCCACATAATGTGAGTGCTGTTTTTGCGTTAGCCGGTCGGGGATAACCTGGCCTGAATCATATTCGGCGATGGCGAGTTCGCGAGTAAGCATCGCTCTTTCTCCGACGTCGTGATTTGACAGCTTCGTTATTGTCCTGGCAGACGACTTCGTAAAGTGTTGCCCGTGCGTTTCCGCTAACGCGAAGGATACGGCCCAGTCGCTGTTTGGCCTGTTTGGTGGAAGCCGTTCCGCCAACGACGATCGCAACTTTTACAGCCGGAACATCAACCCCTTCATCGAGGACCTGATTGCAAACGATTGCAGGATAACTGCCTTCCTGCAACCCTTCGAGTATGTCCTGTCGTTCCCGTTTGCCGCAATGGCTCAACAAACAGGGGATCAGAAACCGAATTGAAATGTCGCGTGCCATCGCATTGGACCCGGCAAAAACAATCAGCAGCGTTCCCGCGTGCAGTCGAAAGAGGTCTTCGATCACACGCAGTTTTTCTTCGGCGCGGTCCTCGATCGCCTGCTTGAGTCGATAGGCAGCCAGAGCATGACGGGCTTCCGGATCTGTCGCGACGTCCGCGCAAAGGTCTTGCCAATTGAACTTCGGGTCCGATTCGCGTCGCCGAAACATGTATTGTCGAACGATTCGCGAGTGGTCGTCGTAACGGCTTTGTTCTTCGGCAGAAAGACTGACCGGAATCCTCACGATTTCAAACTCGGCAAGGGTCTTGCCCCGGACTTGCTTGATTGGCAAATCATAAACGACGGGCCCGATCAGATCATCCAGGTCTTTGTGCCGGCCATCGCTCCGTTCTGGCGTCGCGGTCAAACCCAGCCGCAACGGAGCAATCGACATCAAGGCAGCTTCACGCCGAAAATCGCCTGGCAAATGATGACATTCATCAAAGACAATCAACTCGAACCGGTTGCCAAGTTTTGCCATGTGAATCGCAGCACTGTCATACGTCGTCACCGAAACCGGCCGAACATTGAATGTGTTGTCGCCGATGATCCCCGCGTCGCAGTCAAACGCAGCCAGAATTCGCCGATGCCACTGGTACATTAGGTCGCGGACGGGCGCGACGATCAATGTGGAACATGGGTTGCGATGCATCAGATGCAGGGCGACTTCGGTCTTACCCGTCCCGGTCGGCATCACGATCACGCCGCGTTTGTTCGCTTCCCACGCATCGACAGCCGATTGTTGTTCCGGCCGAAGCGCGTGAATCAGCATTTTACGGAATCGGACTGGTAGCGAGTCATTGGCGAAATCATCCAGGCCCCAGACATTCATCTTCAGCTGCTCAATGACCACCGAATAATGCAGCGCGTCGCAGCGAACTGCACTGATCCGGGGGTCATACCGAAATGGATTGGCCCCGATGATTTTGCCCAACGCCACTTCGCTCCATCCGCGCAGAACCAGCGTCCCCTGAACAAATTCCAGCACCGTCCGCGCCAGTTCTTCATTGGATTCAGGAGCCATCATTTCATTTCGACATTAAGGAAGTTGAAACCCGTTCTATGTAACTTGTGCGTTGGGCTACGGCATTTTGAAGCGGTTCATTTTTTTTGTACAAGCCAGGATCGCACGTTCACGGAGTGAACGGCCACGTACCCCACGTGGCTTTTTACTCCGAGGTTGTGAATTTATTTGAGTCGGCAGAATTTGCGCCGAAATCATAACCCGAAGCGTTAGCGAGGGGGAGCAATGAACATCGCTAACGCTTCGGGTTACGATAAATTCACAGCCTCACAGGGAAAGTATGACGATGCTGCGGCCGATGCCTACGACGCGATTGGTCTGGGAAACACGTGGACGGCGGAGGTCCTGGATGCGGTCTATCCCAAAGCGGAAATCTAGCATCAGCAATTAGAAAGATTGAAGCAGGCGGCCGAAACCAATCCGTCGATGCCGACTCATTTCCAGCTGGCTTACCACTGTCTGGTTTTGAATGACCTGGAGAATTGACGGTCGCACCTGGAGCAAGTTCTGGTCCATCAACCGGAAGAACCTCTGACGACGCAATTGCTAGCCACGGTTTCCGCCAAACTGAATCCGGTTGAAAACACTGATGCGATGGCCGCGGTTGACGCCGTTGCGGATTCATCTTCCATGGGCAAGTAATTTCCCCGTGGGCAATGCCACAGAATCTTCAACCAATTCTCTGAATCGGCCGAAGGTCT
>JAYVKA010000146.1:0-4894 GCA_043768885.1 Planctomycetota bacterium | reverse complement strand
ATTTCAAACCAAGAATCTGCTGGTAAAGTTCTTTGTCTTGCATGAGGGTTCTCCTTGGCGGAGAATCTTACCAAACCCATAGAATTCCCGGATGGACCTGCAATATTCTGGTTGCCGAGCCAATACAGTCGCAGAAGAAAGTTGAAGGCAAACCCGTTTTTGAAGGGCGAGAGGTGTTGTGGTGGTTTTCGCCGATCGTTGGTTCTGGTGGTATGTTCAATATCGCGGACCGTTCCCGGTACGCAGATGTCAACCCGGTACTCTTTCTGTGGTTGCCTGAGACCAGAACCGCATTTCAGTTTACTCTAGCTGACGAATCCACTGCAGATGCGATTCAAGAACGATTTGTCAAAGCGATCCGGCTGACGGCAGTTCCTGCAGAAAAAATGTCTGATTTCGAGTATCAGACTGGTTTGCGAGACCGAGTTGATGCAGAGTATCGTGCCTTGCGGGAGGAGCTGATGGAGTTGCTGAATGAATCTCAGTGCCGGTTGCTGGCGGTGCGACTGGCGTACTTCCACTCCCAGGTGGGGCTTTTCGGGCCCGAGGATGCAGAAAAACGTCTACGCATGGGGCAGGAACTCATTGGTCCAGCGTCGGATTTCTGGTCGCGGGTGGAAGAGCCCTCGCGTCAGGCCCGCGCCAACGCCATCGAGGCAATTCTCGCGATACTGGATAAAGAACAGCGGAAAAAACTGGTAGATTTGGTTGGTGAGGAAATGCTGACAGGCAGCTTTTATCGTAACGACCACCTTTATGCCCAGTTGATTCGCGAAATCGAAGCCGATGAAGTTGGAGGCGGGCCAGATGAGTATCTTCAACAACTCAGATTGTCCCTGACTTTTCATTTGTTGCCGGATGGAAATGTGGCACCACGATTGCAAGTTGCAAAAAAGTTGTCTCCCACTAAATTGATTGCCGCACTGATTCAGCCCGCCAATCCATCTGGTTTTGCATCAAGGCTGTTGCTTACCGATGGCCAGACCGACGAACTGGTTGCAATTGAAGAAGAGTTGGCTCGGGTTGAAGAGCGATTGATCGAACAGGCTCGGATGAATAGTGCCAGCCAGTACTATTTTGAGATGCCGGAATACCTCAATTCCCGGCAAAAGGCATGGGATCAAATTCTTAACGCGGTCCTGCTACCGCACCAAGTGGAAGCCATGGAGTTGGAATTGGCGGTGAATGATTTGGCACAACGAGGCTTGGCATACGGCCTCACCGAAGGAAAATTGGGGAAGTACATTCAATTGGGGAAGAAACAAAGAGACCGGATTCACGAAATCGTACCTCAGGTGGCTGAAAAGTTACGAGAAGAATCATGGGTTGTATACAAGGACGCAATTCAACTGGTTGAACCATGGTTGGAGCAGAAGCAACAGCTGAATCTGTTGAAAGATTACAAACCGGAGCGTTTTGTTTGCCCAGCACCGGAGGCAATTATTCCATTACAGTCTGGGCGGTTTGGGACAAGCACATTTCGGAACTTCTATCAGCTTAGAGTGGAAATGGAAATCGACAAAAAGTAGCATAGGTGTCCGGCATCTAAAGGAATGGGAATTGTCTGACTTGGGTTATGGTAAACCCTAACCAGGAAGTATTCCCAGGCAATCGCGCTTCAGTTCTGAATGCAGGGAAAGGACTTCCATAAAATGCTTCGACGCCAGCGGTTCGGAGGCGCCCATCGGGGCGATGATTGACGGAGGTGGCGGTTTGAGGATTACCCTGGATTCTCAAATGGGCTGCAAAGCATGGCTCGATCGCCTTTTCCGGTCAACGTTCAGCAATGGATGCATCGGCTTCAACAGTTTTTGGATTGGAAGCTACTGGACCGGGCGATGGGTCTGCGAGGCAGGCGAATAATCGGCGACTGGTCCACACAATTCGTAGTTCCGGTCAGACTTCAAAGGGACAGGTTCCCCCGCGAGAGGAGCAGTTTTGGAATGCGCCATTTTTTTCTGTTCCAGTGGTGATAAAAGTTTGGGTTGGGAAACAGGTAACGGATCAGCGGCGGCTGTGTGCTGCTTCCGCTACGGTCGCTGCGCTCCCGCCGCTACAGCAGCACACAGCCGCCGCGAAAATTCGGCAGGAGTGAGATAGTCCAACGAATTGTGCGGACGCTCGTGATTGAAATCCTACTGCCAGGTACTGGACTTGGTCCTCGTGTCCTCAATACCCTGATGATCGGCGAGCGACCGGCTAGTCCCGACTTCTGGTACGGTTGGTGGAATGCCGGGTACGGACAACAAGGAACCGGCTCGTGCGACATGCTGCCGGGTGTTCGTGAAACGAGAGCATCGGCTGCGCCGGGACTGACGACTTACCTGGAGGCCTGTCCGATCGGGCCATACGAATTCAAACCGGGCAAATACGGCGAGCAGTGTGATACGCTGCATTTCTGGAGTTACCATCCGGGCGGGGCGGTGTTTGCGATGGCCGACGGAAGTGTGCACCTGTTTGGATACGAGGTGAATGCGATCATGCCGCAATTGGCGACCCGGGATCAAGGGGAACCGGTGACGGTGCCCGAGTAGGGACCGAAAGGGAGGGCGAGGATTCCGCCTGAAGGCGGTACTACAAACCTGAAGATCCAGCGTGGCGGAGCAGGAGTGGGAGGTCGTCACAACGGGAGGGCGAGGCTCCCGTGGGATGATTACAATGAGGTTTGGTGGATATCGTGATGAGGTGGTTCGGCGGGAGCCTCACCCTCCCGTGGGATGATTGCAATGAGGTTTGGTGGGTACCGAGTTGTGGAGCTCTGAATGATGAACCGGGTGCTTTGGGGATTGCAGATACTGGCGGTGGGCGTTCTGGCCGTTTCGTCGGTGATGCTGGTGCGGGACTGGATGCAGCCTTCGGCGGACGATGTGTTGATTGCCGTGGACGTTCCGGTTGATGCGCAGGGTGGAACTGAATATCCGCTGGTAATGCGGATTCGGAACGGGACCCGATCGGACATCCGGATTGTTGGGATGAACTGGTGCTGAGGGGGTAACTGCTCGATCCGGTCGGATCACCAGATTCCTCTGACGATTGCCGCCAACAGCGAGTTTCTGATGGAGATGGGAATCACGCCGGGGCTAAAAGGCGAGTTCAGCCAGCAGTTCCATTTCTACCTGGACGTCGGAAACGTATTGGTGACCAAGGAAGTTGATTTCGCGGGAGTTTGTGTCGCTGATCCGCCTGCAGTTGGTGAAAACGCGGGATCGGGGGGATCGTAATGCCATGTCAAATTCCCAATTGAGGTAGCGAAACAAAATGGCTCGGTGGTCATCCACCGTGATCCCCGGTGAAGACCACCAGGCTTCTTTGTGGGCCAAACGTTGAGGCTGCGGGTCGAAAACATCAGGAAAAATCTCCCTTCACCTGCTTTTCCGGGCCTCGACGGGGTTTGGGCGGTCGGTTATACTTCGCGGTTCGTTTTTCGTGATTTCCGCACGTCCCGACGCGCTGTCGGTGGACATCGGCCAGGAGTTTTAAAGGTTCCCATGTACGCGATCATTGCTGACGGTGGACGTCAATACAAAGTTGAAGAAGGCCAGACACTCGAAATCGATTACCGCGAAGTAGAAGCGGGTTCGGAAATGGTTTTTGACCGGGTTCTTGCCATCGGTGACGGCGAGAATTTCCGCCTGGGCCAGCCAACGGTCAGCGGCGCTTCAGTAACGGCCAGCGTGATTGGCGATACCAAGGGCGAGAAAATCTACATCCAGAAAATGCGCCGCCGCAAAACGACTCGTCGCCGCACGGGCCATCGTCAGAAGTACGTGACGGTCAAGATCTCGAAAATCGCGTAAAGGGTTGCGGGGTCGGGAGACTCTCGCACAGTTTGAATCAAAACTGACCCCGCTGGATCATGAATCTGACGGGGGGTTTTTATGCGCCCATGAAAATGCCCGACCTTCACCGGCGAAGGATCAACAAGAATCGGGTAGGATGAAGCAAGGTCAATGGGTGCGGGGTCAGGAGACCCGCGAACAGCACGGGGTCTCACACTTCGCCGCAGTTCGTAACACGAAGCGTAAGCGGGGAACTCCATGTCCCTCACTCACGGAGCGGGTTGCGAAAAACAGAACAGCCTTTTTTGATGAATCATTTCAAACCAGTTTCGTTTGATCCGGCAGTTTTTGGGATGGTTGGAAACAGCCCGCCCATGCAGGCTGTGTATCGGATGACCGAAAAAGCGGCCCGATGCAATTCGTCGGTATTGTTGCTGGGCGAAACCGGAACTGGCAAGGAACTGGTCGCTGCGGCACTTCACAAACTTGGACCCCGGCGCAGCGCTCCATTCGTACGAGTCAATTGCGGGGCACTTGCGGAAACATTGCTGGACAGCGAACTATTTGGGCACGTGAAGGGCTCGTTCACCGATGCGGTTCGGGACAGGACCGGACGGTTCGAGGCTGCGACCGGCGGGACGATTTTCCTGGACGAAATCAATTCGACCAGCAGCACCCTGCAAGTCAAACTGCTCCGCGTTTTGCAGGAACGTGAATTCGAACGGGTCGGTGATTCGCGGACCATCCCGGTGGATGTGCGGGTGATCGCGGCAAGCAATTGCGATCTGGCCCGTGAAGTTTCCGAAGTCCGTTTTCGCGAAGACCTGTTCTGGCGATTGAACGTGTTGCCGATTCATTTGCCGGCGTTGCGACGGCGCAAGGACGACATTCGCCCGTTGTTGGAGCATTTTCTGCGATTGTACGGGGAGGTTTTGTCGCTGCCGCCGATGAAGATCGATCCGAAGGCCATGCAGGCACTGGTCGATTATTCCTGGCCGGGGAATGTTCGCGAACTTCAAAACTACATGGAACGGGCGGTAGTTCTCGCCGATGGAGACGTGTTGACGCTGGAGTTGTTGCCGAATTGTGTGACCGGAGATTCGACCCAGTCCCAA